>DASYWB010000341.1:0-18992 GCA_035936495.1 Thermomicrobiales bacterium | reverse complement strand
CTCTTGGTCTGCGTCGCCGAACTCGACCGCGCAGAGCCCCTTGTCAGTCGTCGCGACGAGCATCGGCCCGTGCGGTGAACGATGCACAGCGTAGTGGATCTCGACGCCGTCGCCACCGGCCCGGTAGGTAGTGGGCGGCATGCCGAGCGCTTGCGCGTCGCCGCCGTAGAAGCGGCTGCTCGATCCGAATCCCGCCGCGTAGATCGCCCTGGTGACGGTCTGCCCATCGCGAAGCTCGGCCTGAAGGCGTCGGAGGCGCAGGGCCGCGGCGTACGCTTTGGGCGACATACCGACCTCACGGCTGAAGCGCCGGTGAAGGTGGGAGGGGCTGAGCCCGACCGCGGTTGCCAGCTCCGTCAGCGAAAGCGGCTCTTCCGTCTGATCGAGCAACTCGCGGGCACGGGCGACAGCCTCCCCTCCCCCATCGGAAACGACATTCAGATCAGGGCGGCAACGCCGGCACGGTCGAAACCCTGCCCGCTCGGCCTCGGCCCGGCTCAGGAAGAAGCGGACGTTCTGACGGCGTGGCTTGCGCGAGGAACAACCCGGCTTGCAGTAGATTCCGGTCGTGGTGACCCCATAGAGGAAGCGACCGGCGGCCGTATGGTCCCGTTCAGCGATGGCGGTCCAGCGGGGATCTGAGACGGCGCCACTCTGCCGTTGGGATTGTTTGATCATGTTCCACTCCTGTCGTCGCGTGCACTTCTAACCATACCGGACGGTGGCGTCGTTGGCGGGATAATCCCGCGTGTCCGTCAATGCCCTTAACATGATGATGGGGCATGCCGGCGTGTAGAGCTACCCGGTTCTTGCGATCCAATTCGGATTGGGGACATGCGGTTTGGAGGGAGTCGTAGGCGGTGGAATGCTAAGATGCTCGCGGCGCGGGCTGCACCGGAGTGGCCGGACCCGTGGCTCCCGATCTTGGAGGACATGTCGTCAATGGCTGATTCCGAAGTTCCAGATACCACAATGACCGCGGTTGCCGACGCGGACGAGACCGGCGACCTCGAGACCATGGGCACGCGTGAGCCTGATCCGGCCGCGACCCTGAAAAATCTGCCGCCCGTTCCCGGACCGGCGAACCCGTCGCCGGATGGCTCGACACTCGCGTATCTCATCGAAGAGAGCTGGGGTCAGTTCCGGCTCGAGCTCTGCCCGATCGCGGGCGGACCACCTCGTACCCTCGGTCTCCCCTTGGCGCCCCATCCCGATCTGCCGCCCGATGGTGAGCCGGGAACCGATAGCGGGCCGCAATGGTCGCCTGACGGCACCCATCTCGCCCTGCTCGGCCCGCACCCCGGCGGGGGAAGGTCCGCGATTTGGATCGTCGATGTCGCTTCCGGCGAGGGACACCTGCTGGCCGATCACCCGGCGGCGGATCGCGGGCCGCGCTGGTCGCCCGATGGCGAGCTGATGGCCTTTACCTCCGCGCGGGATGGGCGAGACATCGTCTGCATCGCCCCGGCGGACGGCACCGGGCCGGTCATGGCGCTGACCGATGGGCGGCAGGACGACCGTGATCCCGCTTGGTCGCACGATGGCACGATGGTCGCGTTCCGGCGTCGCGCGGGCGAGGCCTTTCATCACCACGATCTCTGGCTGGTCGTGCTGGCGACCGGTGAGCACCGCCAACTGACCGGAAAGCCAGGCAAGAGCGGGTTGGGCGGTAAACCGGCCAACCGCTGGGGGATGCAGTGGGCACCGGACCGGCCGCAGATCGCCTACGTCAGCGACGAGCGGGAATGGAACCTCATCGCCGTGATCAACGGCGAGAACGGATCGGGTTGGACGCTGGCCGGTGAACAGGGCGACAAGGCCGATCCCCACTGGGACGCGACGGGCAAGAAGGTCTGCTACACCCGCAGCCAGGGGACGATCACCGCCTGCTGCGTGAAAGGCACGTCGGCGGCGACGCCCGTCGTGCTCGATCCCGGCGAGGGCGTCGCGGCGGCCCCGCGCTGGCTGCCGGATGATCGCGTGGTCTACCGCTTCAGCGATCCCCGCCGCGCACCGGTCCTGATCGTCCAGGAGGCGAAGGCGGACGGCATCTGCACGCGCCTCCCCGCCCCGGAGCCCATTGCTGGAGCCGAGCCGACTCAGCCGTTGGAGAACGCTTCTCCGGAGGATGAGACGGCGGCAGCCCAGGAGGAGCACGCGGCCACGGAGGTGACCGATGTCGAACCTGCCAGCGACGAGGCGGCGGAGCAGCCGCCGCATCCCGAGCTGGAAGGCGCGATTGACGGTTTGATCGTGCCGGCGACACATCAGGTCGAGATCGAGGAGGGCATCACCCTCTCGGGTCTGCTCTATCAGCGGACCGAGCGGTCTGGTCCCGCACCGGGGGTGCTGTCTCTCGGGGAAGGTCCACCTCACCGGCACGGGGCCGAGCTGCACCCGACCGAGCAACGACTGGCTGCGGCCGGATTGCTCGTTTACGCGCTCAACGGACGCGGTTCGCCCGGCTCCGGGCGCGCGATCGCCCATGGCCTGCGCGATGCGACCGATCCCGAGATCGCCGTCAGCGACCTCGTCGATGTGGCGGCGTCGTTGCGTGCCCGCGACGACGTGATGGCGGACAGCCTCGCGGTGGTTGGACGCGGCTTTGGGGGCACGCTGGCCCTGCTGAGCGCGAGCCGTCCGGGGACATTCCAGGCGTTCGTCGCGATCGACCCGATTGTCGATTGGGACCGCGAGCTCGATCAGGCCGCGTCAGCGGAGCGCCGCTGGATCATCGAGAACCTCGGCGTGCCGAGCATCCAGCGTGGCCGCATCGCTACGCACAGCCCGATGACCTACGCGGGCCTTCTGGACGGCCCAGTCTTGCTCCTCGGCTCGGAGGACGCGCCGCCGGGCCGGGCCACGCAGCTCGACGTGCTGGTTGCCATCCTTGACGAGCTGGGCGTCAGCTATCAGCGCCAGACCATCCAGCCGGGGGAGCCCGAGGCTGAGACCGCTGATCGCATCGCATCGTTCTTGAGGGGGGCATTTACGGTCACGCGTGAGCAGACCGAGGCAATCGCTCTCGAGCCAGATGGTGCGCACGCGAACGGAACGGTCCCGGACGTTGATGTCGCGGAAGACCAAGTGGTGGCAAGCCCGGGCCCTGAACCAGATAAGCTGGCTTGACCCGGCTGAACTCGAGCGGGTGATGCCCCGCCACATCAGCCAGGTTCCATATCAGAGGATGTTTGGAAAGCTTGGGCATCCTCGCTGAAGGCTGCGCTCGGCAAATGGCATTGTTACGATAGTCGCGTCCGTAGAGAGGCCAGATGCGGATCGTCCAGCCGCCCGCGGGGCCGATTATGGCCATCGCCGCCCACCCGGATGACATCGAGAGCTGGTGTGGCGGGACGCTGGCGCTGGCGGTCCAGGCCGGTGCCGAGACGCGGCTGCTTCTCGTGACGTCCGGTGATAAGGGGTCAGCCGACCCGGACGCCGATCCTGTAGACGTGGCTCGGAGGCGTGAGGCGGAAGCGACCGAAGCCGGGCGACGGCTTGGGCTCGCCGAGGTTGCCTTTCTCCGCTATTTGGACGGGGAGGTCGAGGCGACCCACCGTCTGCGTGGTGAGCTGGTCCGCTGGATTCGTCAGTGGCGCCCGGTGACGCTCTTCACGCATGACCCGGAGCTTCCGGAACCGCCCTACATCTTCCATCGCGATCACCGCGTCGTCGGCCGCGCCGCGCTCGATGCCGTCTACCCCCTGGCCCGCGACCCGCTCGCCTTTCCGGAGCAGCGCGACGAGGACCTCCTCCCCCACCACGTCGCTCGGGTCTGGCTCTTCGCCAGCGCTCAGGCGGATAGTTATGTCGATATACGTGGCGGCTTCGAGCAGAAGCTGACGGCGCGTCTCGCCCATACCAGCCAGACGTCGGACCCCTCCGTGTTGCCCGCATCATGGCAGGAACGCGCCGCCCGCGTTGGCGCCCCGGCCGGTCTCCCGCTCGCCGAGGTGTTCACGGTGCTGGATGTTGGGTAATGTCGGTGAAGAGGCTGGCGCTGATCGCATCGATCATCGAATGATTCGGTTGACAACGGCCGCGGGTGCCCGATAGTCCCCTGGCGGAGGGTGGATTGGACGAGACACAAGTAGGTGGGGGGTTCAAATCTTTTTATCGAATTGCCAGGAGATTTCCCCCTGGCGATCGCGAATACCTGTCTTACCAGGCTCGGAGAGGAGATCCGCCTGAAGACTTGCCGCGGAGGATCAAAGATTCGTGGGATGCGCTTTCAGCGTTCGAATCGGAAGAGGCCGCCCGGGCAGTGGCCGCGGGAGCCAGTCACCTGGGAAAGTGGATCGTTCGCTACGATGTTCCCGCGGATTCCGAGATTACCTCCACATACACACCGGAGATTGCGCCGGGGCATTGGGACTTACGTGGTGATATGGAGGAACTGAAGAGTTATCTTGTGGCAGACTTCATTGCTCGGGTTTAGCGGGTTCAAGAGAAAGCAGGGTTCACCATGCGATACAAGCTGTGGGATACGGACATTGGCAAGCTCTTTGGGACGTTCGTTCGTGAAGACGAGGCCATGTCCCTTGTCCGCACGCTCACCAGCAGCTATGGCCCGGAGAGTGCCGGCGACCTTGAGTTGATCATCGAAACGGACGAGGGCGACTCGCGTGGCTCACTTAGCGGCCGTAACCTGCTCGCACGGGCCAACGAGGTCTTAACCGGACCTGGTGAGGCTCCATCAGGACCGGGGAACGTTTTCGGCTCGCATGAAAGCAACGATACCCGCTCCCCTCTGGCGGCCAACCAACGTGGACGGCTCGAACGTTCCAGCAGCGGATGACCGAGCGGAAAAACCGAGCCTAGGGAGGTGCGCCTCTCATGTCTCCTGCAATCGCGGGTAGCGACATAGGAGGTTCAGGCTCGGCTGGCTGAAAGCTGGCGTGGGTGCCAGTGAGGGCAGAATGACGCGAGAGAACAAGCTCGCCAGCGAAGCGGTGTTGTATATCGGTACCCGCGATAATGGAAGCGAATCGGAAGCCGACCCCTTTGCCGCTTTCGCGACCGCGCTCGATGCGGCGCATGGCCTCGCGCGTGACTATCTGGCGGGGTTGGCGGAGCGGCCGGTGAGCCGGGCGGCGACCGCGGAGGAGATGGCCGGGGCGCTGGATGAGGCGCTGCCGGACGAGGGGTGCGAGCCGGCGGCAGCGGTTGCCGAGTGGTTTGCCAAGGCCGAGCCGGGGATCGTTGCGTCGGGCGGGCCGCGCTTCTTTGGGTTTGTCAACGGTGGTGCGACGCCGGCCGCGCTGGCGGGCGATTGGCTCGCCAGCGCGCTCGATCAGAACCTGGTCGCCTGGGCGTCAAGTCCAGCGGGCGCGCAGACCGAACAGACCGTTCTCCGGTGGCTGAAAGAACTCTTCGCACTCCCACCCGGATGGGAGGGGACGCTCACCTCGGGCGCGACGATGGCCAACCTCGTCGGGCTGGCCGCTGGCCGGCAGTGGGTTGGCGAGCGGCTGGGGTTTGACCCCGCGCGGGATGGCCTGGCGGGGTACCCTCCTATCCCGGTAGTGGCCAGCACGCTGGTCCATGCCAGCGTCCGAAAGGCGTTGGCCACGCTCGGGCTAGGACGTGGGTCCGTCTATGAGGTGCCGGTCGCCGGCGGCATGATGGACCCGGATGCCCTCCGGACGACCCTAGCCGGCGTTGACGGCCCGGCGATCATCGTCGCGGGGTCGGGCGAGGTCAACACCGGCGCCATGGATCCGCTCAACGCGATTGCTGATGTCCGCGATGCTCATCCGCACGGGGCGTGGCTGCATGTGGATGCCGCATTTGGTCTGTTCGCCGCGCTCTCGCCGCGCGCGGCCGGTCTGGTGACCGGCATCGAGCGCGCGGATTCAGTTGCGACGGACGGGCACAAATGGCTCAACGTTCCGTATGACTGCGGCATAGCGTTCGTCCGGGATGGTGAGGCGTTGCGGTCGGCGTTCGCGGTGGGGGCCGCCTATCTCACGCCGGCCGCCGGGGAAGGGTGGGCGCCGAGCAGCCACGGGCCGGAGATGTCGCGGCGGATGCGGGCGCTGTCGGTCTGGTGTGCGCTCCGGGCCGAGGGCAGATCAGGCTACCAGGCGCTCGTCGAGCGGTGTCTGGACAACGCGGCCGCCTTTGCCGCCTGGGTGGAGGCGACGCCGGAATTCGAGCTCCTCGCGCCCGTGCCGCTCATCATCGTCTGCTTCCGCCTCGCTCCGTCCGGACTCGATGAGGCCGCGACCGACGCACTCAACCGCGACCTCGTCGCCGCGCTCCAAGCGGACGGGCAGGTCTTCGTCAGCGGCACGATCTGGGAGGGCAAAGCAGCCATCCGCGCCGCGTTCGATAACTGGGCG
This sequence comes from Thermomicrobiales bacterium, assembly GCA_035936495.1. GTDB lineage: Bacteria > Chloroflexota > Chloroflexia > Thermomicrobiales > UBA6265 > DASYWB01. Next base: position 12,648 of record DASYWB010000341.1, on the reverse strand, counting down.
ACCGGTCCCGCTGACGTGGCGATTCTGCAGCAGGCGGTCGTAGCCGTCAGCCACCAGCTCTCAGCCACGTCAATTTCGTAGGGCACCCCGCTCGGGTGCCCGATGTCCGACTGGACCGGTTCGCTCCATGCCAGAAACGTCTGCAACGCCTCCTCACCCGAAACCGGGAGCGTCGTTGGAGAGGGCAGGCGGCATGGGCCGTGTGCAGGCCATGTCCATCAATTGGGCCAGGCAGCGCCGGGCGTAGTCCGGCTCGACGGTCCAGCCGTTGGCCGCCTCCCAGGCCAACGCCGCGCGGCGGGCTAGCTCCAGGCGGCGCGGCGGCAAGACGGTGAGGCTAGAGGACGGGAGCGCGGCGAGGTCGAGGATGGGGGCATCGATGCGGGCCTCGTCCCAGTCGACGAGTCCAGCGCCGGCGCGGGTGATCCGGATGTTGGCGGCACCTGGGTCGCTGTGGACCACCGCCCGCGGTTCAATGGAGATTGGCCGCCAGGCGTCCCGGCAACGCGAGACGGCCTCGGGCGGCATCAGATCCAAGCGCACGTCGCCGCCGGTCTCTTCGGTCAGCAGCTCGCGCGTTCCCCGGAAGCCGGGTCGTTGCGGCCAGGTCGTCGTCAGTGCATGGAGCCGGTCGAGGTAGTCCGCGACCTGGCGCCAGTCTTGGTTCGATTCGGGCGGATCACCATCCAGCCAGGTGAAGACGACGAGCCCATCGACCTGGAGCCGGCCGTCTCGGGCTGGAACGGGCAAGGGGACCCGCAGCCCGTTCTTTGCCAAGTGCGCCAGCAGGTCCAGCTCCCAGGCAATGGCGGCGGCCGGTCGCGGCGACAAGCGTGCGGCATACCGCTGCCCGGCGATCCGGACCTCCCGCACGTCATTGCGGAACCCACCGCCGAGGCGGTCACGCAATGAGGCCTCAGTTCCGTGGGCAGATAGGGCGTTTGCGAATCGCTCGTCCTTCTGACCGTGTTCAACATCTGTCATGGTCGTGCCCGAGGCGGTGCGCTCCGCGTAAAATTGGACAACATCATCTACCCTTGTGGTGGTTATGGTAGCGCGAGGTGTGGGTTTGTCACGCCGAGCGTTGTTTGAGAGGATAGACGTGACGTGGCGACACTCGAAGCGGGCGCAACGGCCCCCGAATTAGATCTGACGTTGGAGGATGCGGAAGGAACGCCGCGTTCGATCGCTACCGTGCTGAGAGATGGCCCCGTACTGCTCGGGATCTATAAGAGCTCCTGCCAAGCGAGCAAGACGATGTTCCCGTTCTTGGAGCGGCTGCACGAGCGCTATGGTCAGAATGGCTTGCAGGTGCTTGGCGTCTCGCAGGACTCGGCGAATATCACCCGCTCATTCGCACGGCGGGCGGGGATCACCTTCCCGATCCTGATCGAGCCGGAGGGCTATCCTATCTCGACGGCCTTCGGGATTACGGCAACGCCGACGGTCTACTTGATCCGCCCCGGTGGTGAGATCGTCTTCGACACGATGGGCTTCTTCGCCGACCCGGTCAACGAGCTTGGCCGGGCCACGGCGACCGAGGTTGCGGCCGACTCCGTGCCGCTCTACACCGAGGAAGATACGGAGCGAGGCACACCACCCTTCGTCCCTGGCTGACCAAGCAAGCATCTCGCCTAGGCGTGGCCTAGGCTCGAAGACGGCGAGGCGGGAAGACGGCAAGGCGGCGAGGTGGCAAGAGCGGCGCTCCCCTCTCCCGGAATCGGGGGAGGGGCTGGGGGAGGGGCATCGATGCACCGGTTGCGACTCGTCTCCTACGCGTTGGTGGTATTGGGTGTCGTCGGCGTGTTGGTTGGAGAAATTGCCGGCGCGGGGCCGGTCTGGACGTTGACGGGGCTATTGCTGGCCATCGCCGGGGCGGTGAAGGTCGTCGTGGTCATGCTCTGGCGGGTAGTCGCCGGGTTTGAGGATGGCCAGCACGTCAGCGGCGAGGAGGCTCCCTAACCACTCCGCCTCATCACGTATCATTGTCGGGCGGTCACACGGCATGCGCCGCCTGTCAGGAACGAAATGGTCGCGTAAGCGCCGGCGGCACCCGAGTATCCCCCGGAGGGTTTTCCTTGAGCAGCCAATCTTCACCGGAAGAAGAACGCACGGCCCGCATTCGCCAAGCGCGGCAGGTCCTGTCGGGCGGTGAAGTCCAATCTCCCCGGCATCCTCTGGATTTCGGCCGCCCGGAAGGGCTGATCAACCCGGCGCAACGGCTCTATCTCATCGTCCTTGGTGGACTCTTGGTGCTGGCACTCCTGCTCTACGCCATCTGGGGACTGGGGATCGCGAGCCCGGTTCTGGCGGTAATGGCCCTGGTTCTCCTCGCCGGCTGGGTCATCTTTTGAGCGACCAGCGACCCGCCTCCGCCCAGGTGATCGCCTGGGCGGCGATCCCGGAGGAAGAGGTTCTCCCCGGCATAACCAGGCAGGTCTATCATGGGCAAGAACAAACCGTCGTGCGTTATGTCTATAATACGGGGTCGGTCTTCCCCATGCACGCGCATCCACAGGAACAAATGACGGCGGTCCTGCGTGGCAGGATGACGTTTACCGTCGATGACCCGCGGGGCGGACCACCCCGCCAGATCGAGCTTGGCCCCGGTGAGATAGCGATGCTGCCTGCCAACCTGCCACATGGCGCCGAAGTCGTAGGACCAGAGGACGTTGAGACATTGAATACGCTGAGCCCACGGAGACCTGATGCCCCCATTTTCGATGCTCGCGAGCGACGCCCGTGAGTGACGACGACGAGCGCCGCTCACACCTGCGGTTGCTCAAAGACGAGGCACCGGCCGAGAGCCCTCCGAGTGAGAGCGTTCCCGAGCTCCGGTACCGGCCGGGGCAGTTCGCGGCCGATTTTGACCTCAGTGGGCGGGTCGCGCTGGTTGCCGGTGGCGGCGGTGCGCTGGGCACCGCCATCGTGGCGGGACTCTCCGATTTCGGAGCCCGGCTCGCGGTGGCCGACATCGATCTCGATGCTGCCAAGGAGACCGCCCGCCTCGCGACTCGGCAGGGCCATCCACCGCCGATCGCGATCCGGCTCGACATTACCCGTCCCGACCACGCTCGGGCGGCGGTGGACGCCATCCATCAAGTCGCCGGGTCGATCGATATTCTCGTCAACGCGGTCGGCATCAATAACTGTAAGCCCGCGCTCGACTACGCTCCCGCCGAATGGCAGCGGATTATCGAGGTCAACCTTTCGGGCGCGTTCTACCTGATGCAAGCGGTGGGTGCCGGGATGGTCGAGCGAGGCCGCGGCCGTATCCTGCACATTGGCTCGGTCTCCAGCCTGCTGGGCCATCCCAACCATGCTCCCTACGCGGCCTCGAAGGGAGGCGGCGCGATCCTGATCAAGGTGCTGGCGACGGAATGGGCCAAACACGGCGTCACCGTCAACGCGATCGGCCCCGCCTACACCGAGTCGGCGCTGACCGCCTCCCAATTGTCCGACCCAGCGACGCGTATGGCGATCGAGGCCGGCATCCCAATGGGCCGGCTCGGTACCCCGGAGGATATCGTTGGCGCGGCCATCTTCCTCTGCTCCGACGCGGCCCGCTTCGTCACCGGCCAGACGTTGTACGTCGATGGTGGTCGGACGGCGGACTGAGGCCTCGGTGCGACGTGCGAACCTGCCGTCTCGCGGTTGGCTTCTTTGAGTGCGGCGGCGGAGCCCTGGAGTGACCCGCCGAGGCAGGCGGCGCGTACATGACCGCGCGATGTTCGGGCGCAATCCGGTCAGTCGTTGGGGTCTGTATCGATACCCGTTATCGGGCCTGCCCGATGGCACTCCCTGTCTTTCCTCGCCTGGATGCAGGCGCGGTTTGAACCGGGTAGCGGCGGCTAGCTTGGCCGGCTGTTCCACATGCGCACACCGAGGCGAAGTCGTCGCGGGCAGCTGACGCGTGGATGAGGGCCGACCACTCAGCACTCGGTAGGTGGGCGCGAGTAGGCGACGGGATGATAGTACCGGCAGCGACCGTTGGCACGGCGTTCACTGCTCGCGGCATATTCGAAGCATCCAGCGTATGTATCGAGAGTGTCGGGCCGCTTACTCTCTGCCGCATCTTTCCTGATCAACATCAACGGAAAGGATCTGTAGATTGGACACGGTCATCTCGGCTGACGGCACAGCGATCACCTATGAGAAGACCGGCCAAGGCCCACCCCTTGTGCTCGTGCATGGGACTGGGCGGGACCGCTCACACTGGCTGCGCACCCTGTCGGAGTTCGAGCGGCACAGCACCGTCTATGCCGTCGATCGGCGCGGGCGCGGCGGGAGCGGCGACACGGGCGGCTATGCCCTTGAGCGTGAGGTCGAGGATCTCCTCGCGGTGATCGACGCGGCCAGTGAGCCAGTTGACCTGCTCGGCCACTCATACGGCGCTATTGTCGCGCTGGAAGCTGCATTGCGTGCGGATCACCCGCGCAGCCTAATCCTTTACGAGCCCCCGATGAACGTGGGGACGGACCGGGTTCCGTCCGACCTCGGGGATAGGCTCGAAGCGCTCATGGCCACGGGGGATCGCGAGGCAGTGCTCGTCACCTTTCTGCGGGAGGGGCCACGGTATGCGCCGGAGGAGATCGCGGCGCGACGCGCGCGCCCCGACTGGCCGGACCGGCTCACCTTCGTACATACGCTGCCCCGTGAGACGCAAGCGGTGCATCACTACGTGTTCGATCCGGGTCGCGTTGCGGGTCTGCGGTCGCCAGCTTTGTTACTCCTCGGTAGCGAGAGCCCACCGTTCTTCCAGCAGACTATCCAGGCGCTACACACGGCGTTACCAGAGAGCGAGGTGGTGGTGTTGGAGGGACAACACCATAACGCGATGGAGACTGCGCCGATGCTGTTCACAGAGGTGGTGCACCGTTTCCTACGCGACCATCTCAACGGCGAAGGGCGGGAGGATCATCAGGTGGAGAAGAGGTGAGGGGTTTGTGGGATTAACCGGGGAAAGGGCACGGCATGACGGCAGCGACCTTACTCATGCCTTGCCGCTAGCCCCCGATCCCGTCTAAAGCCGCGGTGAAGTCGGTTTCGAGGTCGGCGATGTCTTCGATGCCGACCGAGAGGCGGATCACTTCGGAGTGTCGGAAGGGCCAGATCAGCGTTCCCACGTCGCCGAGGCTGACGGCGATGGTCGGGAGCTCGAGCGCGTTGAGGAAGCCGCGCGAGGCGTCATCGCCACCCGCGAGGCTGAAGGAGAGCATGCCACCGTAGCCACGATCTTCGACGAGGCGTTGAGCGATCGCGTGTTGGGGATGATCCGGCAGACCGGGATAACTGACCGAGGCGACGGCCGGATGCGCGGCCAGGAGTTGGGCCAGGCGCAGGGCGTTGGCGCTCTGCCGTTCGATGCGAAGAGGGAGCGTCTTGATCCCGCTCAGGAGAAGCCACGCACTGAACGGGCTCATCGTGCCGCCGAGGCGCGAGAGAGTCCCCGCGATGGCGGAGATGACCTCCCGCCGACCGGAGATGATTCCCGCCACCACGTTGCCATGGCCGGAGAGGTACTTGGTCGCACTGTGCAGGACGATGTCGGCGCCGTGCCGTAGCGGCTGAAGCAGGGCTGGCGAGAGAAAAGTGTTGTCCACGACCAGCGGGATGCCGCGCGGGCGCGTGATCGTGGAGAGCGCGTCGAGATCGCTGACGAGCAAGCCAGGGTTGGAAAAAGTCTCGACGTAGACCGCTCGCGTTTCCGGCCGGATCGCGGCGGCGACGGCCTCGGGATCCGTGCTATCGACGAACGTGACGCTCGCGCCGTACCGTTCCAGATCCGTGCAGAGCAGGCGATGGGAGATCGAGTAGATGTGATTTGACGCCGCGAGATGACCACCGGCGGGGACCAGATGGAGCAGCGTCCCGCTGATCGCGGCCATGCCGGTCGCGGTGCCGACAGCCGCCTCGGCGCCTTCCAATTCGGCCACCTTTAGCTCTAGGCAGCGGACGGTCGGGCTGCCATCCCGGGCGTACATGAAGTGTGGCGCGCCTGCTTCCCAGGCCTCGATCTGCTCGTAGCTATGGAACCCATAGGTCGTGTTCTGGTAGAGCGGGACTCCGTGGGCGCCGGGGGCGGGGTCCAGGGCCTCGCCAGCGTGGATCGCCCGTGTCTGTATCCCGCTGTGCCGGTGGTCGCGCGAGGCCATGCGGTTCTCCGTACGCGTGCGAGCTGAAATGCGAACCAAGGCCACTATAACGGCAAGATTCACGACGGTGTCTGACAACGTCCAAGACTATACCGCGATGCCGCCGGTGGAGTGGGTGGAGTCGGCAGTATGATGCTTGGTTAACAGTGTAACAACGACAGGTCGCGCCGGGTGTGGTTCACTAACGAGAACGGCCCTCGCTATCCGGATAACCACGGGAGATGCCAGATATGACGGTCAGGCTCAGCTTCGTTTGGCAGTTCCTCGTAGCGCTTTTGGTGTTAGGACTGATCGTGACCGGCATCCGCCCGGTCCAGGCCCAAGTTTCCGGTGATTCCTATACCGATCGCGAGTATGGGTGGGAATTGAGATGGGACGGCGACGTCTGGACGGTGATCGACAATCCCGAGTACGAGTTGGTGCTGTGGAACGAGGACGAGAGCTACATCTTCTTCCAAAACCGCGACGACTGGGGCGATCCCGAGGAGTGCCTCGACGGCCGGGTGGATGAGGTCACCGCCGAGGAGGGGGTGGACGACGTCGAGCCGCTTGAGGACGAGGACGGCGACCCGATCGGCGAGACCTCTAATGACCGCGCCTTCGCGGCCTACAGCCTGACGTACACCAATCCCGACGCGGAGAACGCCCGCCCCATCGCCCGCGTCAATGCCTTCGACTGCCGCGTCCTCGTGCCGGATGAAGCCGTTCTCGCGATCACGCACATTACCTCATCGGATGCCTATGACGATGATGCGGAGCTGGTGGACGACCTGCGCTCCGATCTCGATATTCCCGAGGCGGACGAGCCGACGGTGACTCCAGAAGACGAGCCGACCGCCACCCCGGAGGAGGCTGACGAGTCGGCGGCCACGCCGGAGGATGAAGCCGAACCCACAGCGACGCCGGAGGAGGAAGACGGGCCGACCGCGACGCCGGACGACGATGCCTCGGATGCGCAAGCGCCTGACCCCGAAGAGGGGATCGAGGGCAATACCTACACCAGCCCCACCTATGGATACAGCATCGAGTGGGACGAGGACGTCTGGGCACCTGACTTCGACTTGGGCCGGTTGCCGGGCCGTGATACGCTCGTGCTCGCGTTCGAGGACATGTTCGGGTACGTCTACTTCGAAGCCTACGACGCCTACGATGGCGACCCAGAGGACTGCCTGGAGGGGTCGGCCGCCGAAGTCCTTGAGAACAACGATGTCGACAACATCGAGCCCTACGAGGATGAAGGTGGCGATATCGTCGAGGGCGAAGAAGACGGCGTCGTCTTCGCCGCTTACACCTTTCAGCTCGGGGAGGATGAAGCGGCGGCGTACTTCGAATGCCGGACGCTGATCGAGGACGAGGCGGTCCTGGCCGTGAGCCTGATCGTGCCTGAGGAAGGCTTCGAAGAGGCCCGCGCGGCGCTAGAAGATCTGCTCGCCACGCTCGACCTTGATGATGTCCCGGGGGCTACCACGACCGGTGATGACGAGACGCCCACTCCGGAGGCTTCCCCGGACGAGGACGGTGAGACGCCGACCCCTGAGAATGGCGATGACAGCGCGGGCGTCGATGGCAACACCTACGAGAGCCCGACCTACGGCTTCACGCTGGAGTGGGATGAGGATAGGTGGGAGGTTGACGAGGCCTCATCGGAGGATGGCTTCGACCTGCTCATTTTGACCAGCGATGCAAGCACCGTCTATGTCGAGGCCGGCGAAGGGTTTGAGGGTGACGCCGAGGCCTGCGTCGCGGCGGTGGAGGACGAGATCGCCGACCGTGACGGCGTCGACGACGTCGAGCTCCTCGAAGACGACGACGGCCTGATCTTCGAGGGTGACGAGGACTACGCCTACGCCTATTACGGCTTCACCATTGAACGGCCGAGTAGCAGGAGTGGCGAATACTATGAGTATGTCGAATGCTCCGCCCTCGACGATGGTGAGTCGGTGCTGCGAATATCCCAGACCGCGTTGATCGACGATGCCGAGGAGGAGATCGACGCATTGCTCGAGTTGCTCGACAGCGTCGAGCTGGCGGAAACGTCGGCGGTAAGGAACCAGACGGACCCTGCCTCGACAGCAACAACACAGGCCATAGCGGAGAACGAGGCACAGCCGACTGAAGATACCAATCACCGTGAACTAGTGGAAGTCTACCCCGGCTATCCTGGCTATCGGGGATACGTCACGGGTGTGGACGGCGTCGGCGACCATGCGTGTCTCCATGACCTCGAAGCCGCAGATCCCTTCTTCTCGCGCTCGGATGTGGACAGAGAGAACAGAGCGGCTGCCCGGTAACTGGGCGTGGAGGGCGATTTCGATACCTGGACCTGGGAGAACTGGCTGGCGGTGGAGGCCGAGCGAGGGATGACGCCCACATGCTACGCCTGCCTCATTGCCACTGCGGACCAGCGTTCAGAACCGCGCAATACCCCGATCCAGCGCGATGACCCTCGCATGCTCTTGGGCGAGTTTGGGGCGGATACGGTCTATAGCCGGTATTTAGCGGAGCATGGTATCCCACGGTTTGGTGCGAGCTTGGGCGACTACCAGCTGCGAGCGATCGTCGGGCTCTCCAACCCCGGCAGACACCTGAACGCCATCCAGCTGCTGGAGGCATATGACGAGGTGTTAGATGCGCGGTTTGCGCCCGGGCAACATCTTGACCCTGGATCCCTCTGCACCTCGGTGATCGAGCAAGGAGGCTATTATCCAATACCCGAGAACGCCGCTCCCGAAGATCAGCTGTTCGCGGTGTTCCTTTACGTTTATAGCCTTGAGCCATTTGTTCCGGCAGAATACTTTCGGCCGTTCGCGGAACGGTTTGAGGGCTTGATGCGCGGCTGGCAAGACGAGATCCTGCGAGGCGGACAGCTGACTTTTGCCGAATATCTTCGCGCCGAGGGATTCGGATGCTGACTCTTGTCGGGTCTGATGCTTTACGATGACAATCCCTGGCTCTGCACACCCGCACAGCCTGCCGCTGGAATGACCCGAGAGCTGAGGATTACGACGACATCGAGCTGGCGCAAGAGGTCTTGGCCACCATCGAGGTGCCGGAAGCCCGCGCCGCGTAGCGCCCCGCCGGCAAGAGCCCTCTTGCTTCCCTCACCCCCTCTCCCGCGCACCGACCGGAGAGGGGGTGGTGCCCTAGTTCAGAGGGGGCGCTCGAAGGCCCTCATAACCTTCACCCGAAACCGGGTGTATGCACGAAAAGGGCTGATTGCGGCCGGCTACTCCTCTGTGGAGGAGTCCCCACGGGCGTACATGATCGCGCCGATGATGAACGCCACGGTGCCCCCAATCATGAGCGACCAGGAGGCGGTGGTTTCCAGGGGCCGCTCCTCGGTGTAGGCTAGGTTCATAGCGTAGATCACCACGCCGAAGACGGCCAGCACCGAGCCGAGCGCGGTCATCACCATTGTCCACCGAGCTGGTCCGTCGTGCATCACCCATTCTCCTTCGTCACGTACTCCAACTGATCTCTCGACAGGCTACCGGATCGAAGCCGTCTCGTCGAGGCGTCCTTGGCCCGCTCATGCATCAACGCCGCTGGCACGGCGAGTGCGTGCTCGGGTTGCCTGGCAACTAGCGTTTTTGCCTCGCGTGGAAATCCGTGGCCGCATGGAAACCGCCGCTCAGCCGGAACAGCAAGGAGTACAGCACATGGGGCAAGGTCAACAGAAAAATCAACCACTGAATCCGCCGCAACACCAAGACCAGCAACCGGGCCTGCGTTCGGAGATGACGCCGAAGCCGCGCACGGACGATGCCTCCTACCGCGGATCGGGCAAGCTCGATGGGAAGGTGGCGCTGATCACCGGGGGCGATAGCGGGATCGGACGGGCGGTCGCGATCTTCTTCGCGAAGGAAGGCGCCGACGTCGCCATCGCCTATCTCGATGAGCACGGCGACGCCGCGGACACCAAGCAGCAAGTCGAGAACGAGGGCCGGCGCTGCCTGACCGTGGCCGGCGACGTTGGGGACGAGGCCTTCTGTCAGCAGGTCGTCGAGCGAACCGTGCAGGAATTAGGCGGCCTGGACGTTCTGGTCAACAACGCCGGTGAACAGCATCCACGGGACAGCATCGAGCAGATCAGCGCCGAGCAGTTAGAGCGGACCTTCCGCACCAACATCTTCGGGATGTTCTTCATGGCCAAGGCCGCGCTCAAGCACCTCAAGGAAGGAAGCGCAATCATCAACACGACGTCAGTGACGGCTTTCAAGGGTAGCCCACACCTGCTGGACTACTCCGCGACCAAGGGCGCGATCGTGGCCTTCACGCGCTCGCTCTCGCAAGGGCTTGCCGAGCAAGGCATCCGCGTCAATAGTGTCGCCCCCGGCCCCATCTGGACACCGCTGATCCCCTCGACCTTCCCCGAGGAGGCGGTCGCCAACTTTGGCAAGGACGTCCCACTCCAGCGACCCGGGCAACCGGAGGAGGTCGCTCCGTGTTATGTCTTCTTGGCATCTGACGACAGCTCGTACATGACCGGTCAGACGCTGCATCCGAATGGGGGCTCCGTCGTCGGTGGATGACCCCGATACGAGTCTATAGCTTGAAAGGAGATCGCGATGGCGAGCGAATCCAAGACGACGACCGACCACGACGAGATCCGGGCCTGGGCCGAGGCGCGTGACGCGAAGCCGGCCAGCGTGAGCGACACCGGCAGCGGCGATGATCCCGGTGTTATCCGCTTGAACTTCCCAGGCTATGACGAAGACGATCTGGAGGAGATCAGCTGGGACGATTTCTTCGAGAAGTTCGAGGAGAACAAGCTGGCCCTCCTCTATCAGGAAGAGACCGCGGGTGGCGAGCGGAGCAATTTCAACAAGCTGGTGAGGCGGTAGGAGCCGTCTCACCGCTCTCGCCCCCTACTCACCAGTAGAGGGGCCGTCGTGATGGGTCTGTGCTGGAACCAAGGGCAATCATTCTCGGGGAACCAGACAAAGGCTGAGAGCTAGCTGCTAAGTGCGCCTAACAAAACCGCGGCGCAACTAGGCGAGAAAGTAGGATGGTTGCGCGGCATGGGATCGAGTCGAAGGAGCCGCCTAGGGCGCCACCGCTTTTCTCCGAAGGCGGTGAACGCTTCAGAAGAGTTCCTCGGCCAGCGCGACGATGATGCCCGCAGGCCCCCGCATGTAGCAGAGTCTGTACATGTCCTCGTACTGGGCTACCTCGCCGACGAGTTCGGCGCCGTTGGCGCGCAGGCGAGCGACTGTGTCGTCGACGCTGTCGACGGTAAACATGACGCTCCGGAGGCCTAGCGTGTTCGGCGGTGCGATCGCTGGTTCGATCTCGACCAATTTCGGGTTGCGAAACTTCGTCAGCTCAAGTCCCCCGTGCCCATCTGGGGTCCGCATCATAACGATGTCGACTTGGACACTTTCGAGCCCGTTGACGCGGTCCACCCACGGGCCCTCGATCGGCCTCTCGCCTTCGAGCGTCATGCCGAGTGCGGTGAAAAAAGCGATAGCGGCTGCAAGGTCGTCAACGACGACGCTGACGTGGTCCAATCTCTTGATCGTCATGTCCCTAATGTAGCAGAGGCCGCACGCGGCGGTCCAGGCCGACCGTTCTCGCGAGTTGGACGTGGTTAGCCGAGGAAACGCAGGGATATGAGGGCGCAGCCAAGCTGCAAGAAGGCCAGATGGATGTCAGCCCGGTGCTCGTAGCGGATCTTCAGGCGCCGGAAGCGGTTGAGCCAGGAGAGCGTCCGTTCGACCACCCAGCGGTAGTGTCCCAGGCGGTTCTTAGGCTCGACACCACAGCGGGCGATGCGGGGGATGATGCGGCGCTTGCGCAGGGCCAGGCGGAGGTGACGGTAGTCGTAACCTTTGTCGGCATGGAGCTTGTGTGGTCGGCGACGGGGCCTGCCGCGCGTCTTGGCGCGGATGGGCTCGATGGCGTCGACGCTGGCGAGCATCATCTTCGAATCGTGCACGTTCGCGGCGCTCACTAGAACCGCGAGCGGGATGCCGTGGGCGTCGACCACAAGATGGCGCTTCGTGCCCTGTTTGCCGCGATCCGTTGGGTTCTTGCCCGTGTCTTGGCCCCCCGGGTGCCGGCACCGCGGCGGAGTCCAGCGCGGCCCGGTCCCAGTCGATCCGATCGGCCCGGGCCAGCTCTTCGAGAAGCGCCTGGTGCAGCCTGCGCCAGACGCCCGCTTGGTACCAGTCTCGCAGCCTGCGCCAGCACGTCATCCCGCTCCCACACCCCATCTCGGCAGGCAAGTACTCCCAAGGGATGCCCGTCTTCAGCACGAACAGGATCCCCGTCAGCGCCGCCCGGTCCGACACCCGGGGCCGTCCGCCCTTGGGCTTCGGCGGCTCCGGCGGGAGCAGCGGCGCGATCCGCGCCCACAACGCATCAGGTAACACTTCCTTCGCCATGGCAGCCTCCTCCATGGCTCCTATTCTGCTTCCTTGGCTGCTTACGCGACGGTTTTGTTAGGCGTACTAAGCCGGCTGCTTTCCCGCGGAGAGTCGGGTCGCGAACG
>DASYWB010000340.1:0-7371 GCA_035936495.1 Thermomicrobiales bacterium | reverse complement strand
GGGCGATCCGGTCCACAAGATCGTGCGACGCGGCATCGGGTATGTGCCGGAGGACCGCGACGTCTTTGCCGGGCTGACGGTCGAGCAGAACCTGCGGCTGGCCCAGCGGCCGAGGGCGGAGAGCGAGCGCATGATGCGCGCGTACGAGCTCTTCCCCGACCTGAAGCACCGTGCCACTCAGCGGGCCGGCTCCCTCTCGGGTGGGCAGCAGCAGATGGTCGCCATCGCGCGGGCGCTGGTGAACGACAACCGCCTCCTGCTGATCGACGAACCGTCCAAAGGCCTGGCGCCGGTTGTGGTCAGACAGGTGACCGAAGCACTGGCGGCGATCAAGGAGACGACGAACATCCTGCTCGTCGAGCAGAACTTGGGGATGGCTCAGACGCTCGGTGACGACGCGGTGATCATCGATGATGGACGAGTCGTACATGCCGGGCCGATGGAGATGGTCGCTCGGGACGAGGCGCTCCAGGCGCGTTACTTGGGAGTGGGCAGTTCGTCATGAGCACCTTCGTTCTTCTCACGCTGACGGGATTGGCCCTCGCCGCGATGTACTTCCTGCTGGCCGCGGGGCTCTCGCTTATCTTCGGCCTGATGGACGTCTTGAATTTCGCGCACGGCGCCTTCTTCACCTGGGGTGCCTATAGCGCCTGGTGGACGATCGACCGGTTCTCACCGGCCGGAACGGGTTCCACACCAGCCTTCTTTTTGGCGATCATCGCGGCGACGGCCGTCGGCGCGGTGCTCGCGGCCGCCGTCGAGATCGGATTGATCCGCCCTCTGTACCGGAGACCGATCTTTCAAGTTCTGGTAACGCTCGGCGCCGGGCTGGCGCTGAGCCAGCTCACGTCAGTGATATGGCGGCCGGATGCTCGATTCTTTCCTCAACCCGGCTGGCTGTCGGACACCAGCACGATCCTTGGCGCCCGTGTCCCGAACAATCGCTTTCTCCTGATCCTGGCCGCGCTGGCGGTGCTTGGCGGGATGCTGCTGTTCCTGAGCAAGACGCGCTACGGGCTGATCGTGCGCGCTGGGGCCGAGAATCGGGAGATGGTGCGGGCGCTCGGCATCGACGTCGACCGGGCCTTCACGCTGGTCTTCGCCCTGGGCGGGGCGCTGGCGGGGCTAGGGGGAGCATTCGGAGCCGCCTACTTCGGCGCGATCGACCCGACGTTCGGCTCGGTCAATCTGATCTTCGCCTTCATCGTCGTGGTCATCGGCGGGCTAGGTTCGGTCACCGGGAGCGCCCTGGCGGCGGTGATTATTGGTCTAGCGCAGCAATTCGGCAACTACTACACCTCCTGGGCGGGCGATTTCGTGATCGTTCTGCTCCTAGCGGCCGTCCTGTTGCTCCGACCCGGCGGCCTATTGGGAGGGAGCCGGTGAGCAAGCGGTTTCCCGTGTCATCCCTGTTGCCGGTCGCGGTGCTGCTCCTCTTGTTGCTGGTCCCGTGGCTGTCGATCCACGTACCGGTGGTGTTCAATGGGCCGCTCAACACGCCGGGGAACCTCCAGCTCCTGGCCGTCGGCTTCACGCTTGGTATCGCCGCCCTCTCCTATAACCTGCTCTTTGGCTATACCGGCGTGCTCTCGTTCGGCCACGCGCTCTTCTTCGGCGCCGGGGTCTACCTCCCGGCGATCGCGCTACGCCACTGGGAGTGGACGGTCGGTCCGTCGCTTCTCTTCGGGCTGGCCGGTGGCATCCTGCTCGCCGTGGCGGTCGGCGCACTCTCGCTGCGAACGCACGGCGTCTACTTCGCGATGGTCACACTGGCCTTCGCCCAAGCCGGCGCGGTGATCGTTGGCAAGAACGTCGGTGACCTCACCGGCGGCGAGGAAGGCCTGAGCCTGCGGACGCGTGGCTTGCCGGACTGGATGGTGGGGGTCGTCAACACGGACAAACTCTACTGGCTCGCGCTATCGATGCTGATCGTGGTCTACCTGCTGGCCTGGCGGCTGACTACGTCACCGATGGGACAGATCTGGAAGGGCATCCGGGAGAATGAGCAGCGCATCGAGATGCTTGGCGTGCGCCCTTACGTCTTCAAGCTGCTGGCGTTCGTCATTTCGAGCAGCCTGGCGACGTTAGGAGGCACGATCTACCTTTTCCTCGCCAGCGGGGCCACGCCGCGGGTCGTCAGCGCCAACTTCACGGTGACATTGCTCCTGATGGTGATCATCGGCGGGAGTGGCTCGCTCTGGGGTCCGATCGCGGGCGCATTGCTCTACCACTACCTCGACGTCCGCCTGACCGACTGGGCTGCCTCGGATGTGGTGGCCGATCTGCCCGTCGTGCTGAGCCGGCCACTGCGCGACCCACTCTTTATCTTTGGCACCATCTTCATCCTGCTGGTGATGTTCTTCCCACGCGGGTTGGCGGGAGCCTTCGGGGGCCGGTCGCGTCCCTTTCGACACGTCCTGGGTGGAGCGGTGGCGAGATCCGTCACGGCGCACGGTAAAGGACCGGAATGAGCAACGGGGCAATCGAGCCGCGAACACACGATATCGCCGCCAATAACGTGACGCTGCGGGTGGTGACCTGGGGTGAACGCAACGATCCCGAGCGCGCGGTCATGCTCGTCCATGGGATCACGGCTAACAGCCACTATTGGTCGGACGCCGGTCCGGAGCTCGCCCGTCGGGGTTGGTTTCCGATTGCCCTGGACCTGCGAGGCCGCGGGAAGAGCGAGAAGCCGCCCCATGGGTATGGGTTGCCGTTCCACGCCAACGACATCCTGGCGCTCTGCGATCACTTCGAGCTCGCGACGGTGAATTACGTCGGTCACTCACTCGGCGGGCTCATTGGGCTTTACTTGGCCGCGGTCTATCGGCATCGGGTCCGCAAACTCGTCCTGGTTGATGCCGGCGGCAAGCTGCCACCCGACGCGATGGAGGCGATTGCCCCGGCCTTGGCGCGGCTCGGCACCGTCTATCCCTCGCTCGACGCCTATTTGGAGGCCATGCTGGGGTCGCCCCACTTCTCCGGGGACCGCGCGTTCTGGGAGCGGTACTTCCGCTACGATGCCGAGACGCGACCGGACGGCACGACGGTCTCGTGTGTGCCACGGGAGGCAATCACGGAGGAGCAGGCGTCGCTCTTCTTGACCCGCACCGAGGTCCTGCCGGAGTTCATAAAGGCGCCAACCCTCATCATCCGCGCCACCGAGGGGTTATTGGGGGGCGAGCGAGGCCAGATCCTGCCATCAGCAGAAGCCGAACGGCTCCGCGATATCATCGCCGCCAGCCGCGTCGTGGAGATCGAGGGCGCCAACCACTACTCGGTCGTGCTCGCGGAACGCTTCACGGAGGACGTGGTGATGTTCCTCAACCCATAGCCTCCCGCGGCAGGCCATCCGTCATGTCTGTATCGTGCATCTGCTGTTGACAGTGATCGCCAGGCTTGCTACGGTCACGCCGCCAAGAGGTAGCGCGTGCGACGACTGGATTCGCGGCGCGGCAATTCGTCAGCAGATGATAGGAGCAAGGTAATGATGCGCAACTCCGGTCCACGGATCAACCGGCGACGGCTTATGGGCGGCGCGGCCGGCGGTGGCGCCGCGTTCGCGCTCGGGGGTGCCCGGATTCCCGAGATCGTGGCGGCGAAGAAGGCACCGGCGGTCATTCAGGGTTCGACGAAGTTCACCTACTGGGGAGGCTTGATCTTCTCAGAAGAGGCGAACAACATGCTGGTGGAGGAGATCCAGGCATGGGGTGAGGAGAATGGCCTCGACGCCGAGGTCGTGATGATTAACCAGAACGAGACCAACCAGAAGGTCTCGGCAGCGGTCGAATCCAACACCATGCCGGACGCGCTCGACATGGGTCTCGATCTGCTCCTGTTGCTCTCTCAGACGGGACAGTTGATGGACCTGAGCGAGACCTTCGATAAGATCGGCGAGGCCCACGGCGGCTGGTTCGCCTCGGTGGCCAATGCCACCGACCCAGCGAAGTTCCAGGGAGCGCGGACCGGCGTGCCGTTCGGCTCCTCCGGTAACGTCCTCTTCCGGCGGACCGATATCTTGAGCGAGGCCGGCTTCACCGAGGCGCCCGAGACCTGGCAGGAGCTGAGCGATCAGGCGCGCGAGGCGCAGGCGCCGCCGGTCTTCGGCATGGGCTTCGCGCTCTCGAACGTCGGCGATGCGAATCAGCAGATTTCGGTCATGCAGTCGTATGGCGGCCGGATCGCCAACGACGAGGGCACGGAAGCGACGATTAAGTCCGAGGACACTCGGGACTACCTGGAGTGGGTGACGACCGCCTACAACGACGGCCTCTTCCCGCCAGGCGCGACGACCTGGGATGGAGCTGGCGATAACACCGCTTATCTCTCCGGCCAAGCGATCTTCATCGCGAATACGGGCAGCGTCACCCTAGCAATGAACGAAGACGACCCTGAGCTGGCCGAGGCGACCGGCTATACGGCGCTGCCGGCCGGGCCGGTCATGCAAGTCTCCCCGACGAATCCCAATGTCCGCGCCGTCCCGGCATCGAGCAGCAATCCGGACGCGGCCAAGACGTTGATCGAACATCTGGCGAATCCGGAGTTCATGGAGGCGTACTACAACGTGGCCATCTATGGCCCGGTGCTGCAGGATCAGCAGAGTTTCCCAGTCTTCGCGGGCCCGGTCCACGGAGGACTCCTTGATCTCGTTAAGAGCGGGACGGCACCGGCGGAACCGGACGTCTTCAATGCCGCCTATGCCGAGGTAAGCAGCACTTTCCTAATCCCGAAGATGGTGCAGCGTGTCGTCGTGGACGGCTACACACTGGATGAGGCGATGGATGAGGCGCAACAGGCCGCTGAGGCGATCTACGCGAAGTATCGCTAAGGTGGCAAGGCGGCAAAGGCGATTGTAGTTGGGGGGCACGGCGTGCCGTGCCCCCAACGGGAGTTGAAACCGGGGGATCCTAGATGGCCGTTGTGGCGGCACCGCAAGGGGTTCGCGCGCGCCGCGCCTGGCTGACCTTTGGTCGCCGTCAGGCGCTCTGGGGCTATCTGCTGGTGCTACCGGCAGTGTTGATACTGCTCGGGTTGGTCGCCTACCCCTTTGTCTACGCCATCTACATCTCGTTCACCTCGAGGGTGGTTGGCGACCCTGGAGAATGGGTGGGTTTTCGCAACTTTCGCTATCTGTTGCAGTGGTCCAGCTTTAACCGGGCCGTCTCGAACACGGTCATCCTCGTCGTCGTCTCGGACATCGCCAAGCTCGTCATTGGCCTCGGCTTAGCGCTCCTGCTCAATGAGCGCATCCGGGGCCGGGGCTTCTTCCGGGCACTGGTGTTGTTGCCCTGGGCAATGCCGGGGTTTGTCGCGTTCCTGACCTGGAAACTCCTCCTGCTGCCGATTGGCGGCGGCATCAATTTGGCCCTGGCCGAGACGGGCTTGATGGGCCTCGTCGAAGCGACTGGTCTGGGGCAGAACGGGATCATCAACTGGCTCGGGCAGCGCTCGACCGCCCTGCCGGCGGTGATCATCGCGACCGTCTGGCGCGGCTTTCCGTTCTGGTGCATCTCGTTTCTGGCCGCGCTCCAAAGCGTGCCGGCGGAGCTCTACGAAGCCGCGAAGATCGACGGTGCCAATCAGCTCCAGCGATTCCGTGACGTGACACTGCCGGGGATCCGCCAGGTCGTCCTGATTGTGACGCTGCTCTCTTCCATCTGGACGGCGAACTCATTCGAGAACATCTGGCTCATGACTCAAGGGGGGCCGTCCGACGCGACGATGGTCTTCCCGGTGCTGGCGTACTTCGGCATGCAGAGTCAGCGCCTGGGCGAGGCGGCGGCGGTATCAGTCGCCTTGGTCCCCGCACTGCTCATCCTGGTCTTCGTGGTGACGGCGCTGCTCAAGGAAGAGGATTGAGGGCGAGCTATCGGCTATGAACGTGTATGGGTGGGTAGGTCATGAGCAAGTCTGAACTATATGACGTCGACCATTCTCCCGCGCTGCCCCGTTGGCGGCGTCTTGCGTGGCGACCGATATTTACGTATGGGGTGATGGCAGCCTTCGCGCTGGTGATCCTGTTTCCCGTCTACTGGATGTTCACGATCTCACTGAAGGTGCCGCGCGAGATCTACCGTATGCCGTCCCTCTGGCCGGATGCACCGACATGGGACAACTACCGTGAGCTGATCGTCGAGAAAGGCTACCTGATCAACGTGCGCAATAGCCTGATCGTCGCTGGAAGCGTCACGCTCGTGTCGCTCTTCATCGCCTCACTGGCGGCATACAGCATGGTGCGTTTTCGTTACCGTTGGCGGGGACTCGTCGGCCGGCTGATCCTGTTTGGGTACTTGATGCCGACGTCGCTGCTCTTCATCCCGCTCTCGATCATCGTCGCCCGGCTCCACTTGGGCAATTCCCTGCACGGGCTGATCATCGTCTACCTGACGTTCTCGATCCCGCTCAGCACCTGGCTGCTGACCGGCTATTTCCGAGGCGTGCCCGCCGAACTGGAGGAGCAGGCGATGGTCGATGGCGCGACCCGGATGGGAGCGCTGCTGCGGATCGTCCTGCCGCTGTCGCTGCCGGGCATCGTCGCAATCGGCATCTTTACGTTCACCGCAGCCTGGAACGAGTTGCTGCTTGCCCTCATTTTCATTACGTCGGAGAATCTGCGGACCGTCCCACTCGGCCTCAACTACCTGATCACCGGCGATGTCTTCCTCTGGGGCCCAATCATGGCCGGGGCGGTCGTCGCCTCGCTCCCCGTCATCATCCTCTACTTCCTGGCCCAGCGCTTCATGGTCCAGGGGCTAACCGCCGGGTCGGTGAAGGGGTAGACACGGACGACGAGGAGCCGGTAACGCTTCGAACAAACGGACTCCATTTACACCATGCTCCGCCGTGAATCCGGAGCATGGTGCCCGGAGCTCGAAGAACGAGGTATGTGGGAAACCAGTCCGGTGATGGGGCTGGGCGTGCCCGCAAACTCGCGGTCACGGCACGCAGGTGTTTGCGGGACACCGTGGCAAGCTCGGCGCGAGGGACTCCCCTCAGCGATTGTCGCGGGCACCGCCGATAGGCCTCAGGGGGCCACCACGGCGAAGAGTCTCGCAAGCGGTATGGCCCCTCCTCTTTGCCTATCTGCTGACCCGGGACGGGATCCGCGTATGTCCTCCCAGCACGGCTGGGCCAGACCAGTGGGAGGTGCAATCCGTCATCTCGGAACGGCTATAATCGCGGCACGGCCAGAGCCCATAACACGGGTCACGACGGCGTCCGAGATGGAGGTCCGGTGATTGACGTCCTCAGGCCGGCTCCCAGGCCCCGCGTTGCCACCACTCGGGGCGGGACGTGGTCGTGCCGCGTAATGCCTCCGCCCGAGCCGCGCCTTCTTCCCCCACGCCCGCAAGCGGCCGGCGTGGACTTCTA
>DASYWB010000339.1:0-5417 GCA_035936495.1 Thermomicrobiales bacterium | reverse complement strand
CACGAAGCGGATTGGGCCGAAGACGCTGCCCGCCACGGCGCCTTCGCCCAACTCTCCGGCCATACCCACGGCGGTCAAATTCGACTGCCCGTCGCCGGCGCCGTAGCCTTGCCACCCGGTGGCCGCCGCTTCGACGCCGGTCTCGTCGGCGTCGGCCGGATGACCCTCTATGTCTCTCGCGGCGTCGGTGTCTATCGTCCGCCGATCCGGTTCCGCTGTCCTCCCGAGGTCACGTTGATCACCCTCACAGCTGATAGGTGATACCTAACCGCTGACGGCTGATAGCTGATAAATGAGCAGCCCAGGCTGTAGCGGATTGATACCGAGCAGACGATCCGGTGTCTCGGTGCCTCGTGGCGCGAAGAGCGTCACGAATCCGTTTGTCGTGGTTCCGGCAGGCGTCCAGACCGCGACCAGGACGTATCGCGTCTCACCAATCGTAAGGTCGGGATTGATCTCATACGTGGCGGCATCCTCGCCGACCGCGTCGCTGACCTCGCCCGCCTCCTCCGCAGTGACGTATTCGCCAATGACAGAGGCATCAACACGCTTCGCGTAGAGTCGACCGGGCGTGAGATCTTCCCCGTCCGGCGTGTAGAGGATGACCGAGACGCTTGAGTACGCGGCCCGCTGCCAGGTCTCGGCGACTCGGTAGCTCTCATCGCCCGTCGCCAGGACCTGGGCGTTCCCGGCTACTTCAAATGTGACGTTGAAGGTCGTCCCCGCCTCGTACCGGAAGAGGCTTGGCCGGCCCTCCGGCGCCTCCTCGAAGCGAAGGTACAGCACCTCATCTTCAGGTGCCTGGTCGGTGGTCATCACGGTAAACGGACCGATGCAGCCAAGCCGCGTCAGGTCTCCCACGTCCGCCGGATCTTCGATCTGGACGAAGCTGTACGCGACCCCGGAGAGCTGGATCCGGGACGGAAGCCGTTCTGGCAGACCCCGCGCGTTGTACTCGCCCGCGAACCCGGTGCAAGGCCGCGGTCCGGCTGCCACGGCCGCGGGAGACGGTACGTTCGGTGGCAGGGTCGGCACCACCGCCAATGGGGCCAGCTCGCGCGTCGCGGGCGCCACAGGTGTCGGTGCCTCGTCCGTCCCCTCCGCCTCGGTCGGCGGCGCGGGTGCTTCGGTGGCTGGCACGGCTGTCGCGGTCGGAGCCGGAGTCTCGGTTGGCGGTACGCCAGTTGGCGTCGGCGCTGGCGTCTCCCCGGGCACGGGCGTCGCGGTCGGCGGCGCGGGTGCCTCGGTGGCTGGCACGGCCGTCGCGGTCGGAGCCGGAGTCTCGGTCGGCGGCACGGGCGTGTCAGTCGGAACGGGAGTGTCGGTCGCTGGGACGGGGGTCTCGGTCGGTATTTCGGTCTCCGTCGGCGGCACCGGCGTCTCGGTTGGCGTTTCCGTTGCGGTCGGCGGCACGGGCGTCTCAGTGGGCGTCTCGGTTGCGGTCGGCACGTCCGTTGCCGTTGCCTCCTCGGTTGGCGTCTCGGTTTCGGCCGCCTGGCCGCCTTCCACCTGGAACTGGATGACGGTGCCGCTGAGCGCGACATAGAGCGTGCTGAATGGCGGTTCTGTCTCACCTGCTGGCGCGAAGGCCGGGAAGGCGCCGAGGCAGCCCACTCTCGTCAGCGTACTGACATCCACGTCGACCGGTTCGGGTTCCGAGAGCGTCTGCTCGCCGAACGGGATAGACCCTTCGAGCTGCGCCGGGATACCGTCCTCGGCCAGTGACACGAACCGGAGCAAGCCATTCGGGGTATCGAGGAAGATCTCCGTCAGCGGATCGGTCGCTCCGGGAGCAGCGTAGGCGTCTACCGGTTGACCGCTCACCTGCACACTGTAGTCCTCGAGAAGCTGGAGCTGAGCGGTTGTCAGTGTCAGCTCTACCCCGACGAAGGCGTACGGTACGTCGTTGATCACGAACGGCTCACTAACTGTCAATGCTTCCGCGGCGCATGGTGCCTCGGACCCAAGGACGATCGGAAGGTAGCGTGCCGCCTGGCCCTCCGGGGAGTCGGCAGCCGTCGCAAAGACGGCATCGTCCGGGCCGATGTAGATCGTTAGCCCGTCTTGCTCCTCGATCAAGGTCAGTGTCGTGATGTCGACCAGCACCATCCGGTCGAAGAGGTAGACCTGATCGCCGGTCCCAAGAGTCAGTGGGAAGGCATCCGGGCGACCCACGGCGAGGGCGCCGGCGTCGGTCTCCTCCTGCCCTTCTTCCGCCTCTGTCGCCGTCGGGTCGACGGTTGCGTCGTCCGGGCCAGCAGTCTGGTCAACCGGGGTTACGCCCTCGTCGTCCGCTGCCGGCGACTCTTCCGGAGTGGCGGTGGCGTCTTGAGTGTCCTCGACTGGTGTTTCGCCCGGCTCCTCCTCCTGCTCGGCAGCGGCTTCCGAGACGTCGAACGAGACGACCGTCCCGCCTATTTGCGCATAGACCTCGGAGAATGGCGCTTCCGTCTCCGGTGCAAACGCCGGGAACGGTCCGATGCATCCGACCTGGTTCAGCGTGGAGAGGTCGACCTCGGCGGGCTGGGCATTGGACAGCGTCTGATCTCCGAAAGGAATCTCATCCGGTAGCGACACGGGTACGCCGTCCTGGAGCTGGATAAACCGGTAGAGACCTTGGCTGCTTTCGGCAAAGAATTCGGCAATCGTACCGCTCGCGTCCGGGATCCCGTAGAGCGTGGCGGGCTCGCCGGCGATCTCGGTCTCACCCAGGCTTTGGAGCTCGCTGGTACTCACGTCCTCCTCGAAGCCGGCGAAGACGTAGGACGCATCGCCGGCGGTCGCATTCGGAACGTCCGCTCCCTGAGCGGGGCAGTCACCTGCGACATCCGTGCCACTCGCCAGGTATCGCGCGAGCTCCTCCTCTGCCCGGTTCGGAGCGGAGACGTAGACGGCATCGAAGGGCGGGGCGCTCCCCTGCGCGAGGATCTGGAGCTCTTCTTGTTGTCCGACCCTCTCTAACGCTTGGCGAGCCACCGGTACGACCCGGTCGAAGATGAACGTCTGGTCTTCTACCGTTATCGCGTCCGGATAGTCACCGGATTGCGCGTTTGCGCTTTGGCCGACCGTGCGCGCCGGGACGGCGAGTATGACGAGTACGAGCGCGAAGATTGCCGCCGCGCTCAGTTTTCGCATCGTTCGCGGTGCATTGCTCGACATGCTGGTCCCTTCCCGATTCAGCCCAGTGGTACAAACGATCATTCACCGCCGCCGCGTGTCTCTCAACCTTCCGATGATTCCGCCCGGGTCTCTGCACATTTCACGCCAGAGTGACAAACCACCGCCTCGATCGCGCTGAGCAACGCAGGCAGTATAGGAACATCGCCTTCAGCGCCGCGAGCGATTCCTGCCAGTGATCTTCGCTTGGCAGGATACGCCTCCCCTTCGATTCGGGCGGCACACAATATGCACGGAGGCCGGGGGCATGGGATCATCCCGTATTATGCCCGAAGAGTGTTGGGTCAACCGGCGGCCGCTGCTGGTCGTCCGTAGGCGGTGTAGGCGCCATCAGGAAAGGGAGATCGGATGCGATCAAAATCTCGGATACGGCGGTGGATTGGCCCCTTGCTCGCGCTGACATTGCTACTGTCGTTCGCGGCGGGCATCGTTGCTGCCGCGCCCCGCGCCTCCGCGCAGGACGACCAGGAGGGGCTGCCGCCGAGTCAGGACGTGAACGTCGAGCTCATGCTTGATTCGTCCGGCTCGATGGCGGCCGAACTCCCATCCGGCCAAACCCGGATCGAGGCGGCCAAAGATGTCCTGACCGAAGTTATCGACGCGATTCCCGCGGACCGGGAAAATCTCGACGTCGGCTTTCGCGTCTTTGGCCATGAAGGCGATAACACGCTGGAAGGGCGCGAGGAGAGCTGTCAATCATCTGAACTCACCATCCCCATCGAGGGCGTGAACAAGGAGGCGCTGCAGGAGCAAGTCGATCAGTATGCTCCGCGCGGGTGGACGCCAATCGCCCTCTCGCTCCAGCGGGCGGCTGAGGACTTCCAGGACCTGCCGGCTGAGGAGGATGTCACGAACGCCGTCATCCTCGTCACCGACGGCCTAGAGACCTGTTCCGCCGATCCGAGTGACCAGGACGCGAACAACGAGGCAGCGTGCCAAGCGGCGCAAGCGCTGGCCGAGAGTGAGGGCAGCCCCACCGTCTACGTCGTCGGCTTCGGGCTGATTCCGGACGAGCTGATCGTGCTCCAGTGCATAGCGGACAACACCGGCGGCCGGCTCCTCGGCGCCAATAGCGCGGAAGAGCTGCGCGAGGTCCTCTTCACCTTCCTGGAAGAGCTCCAGGTGGTCATCGCCACCGGCCGGTTTGAAGTTGAGGCCATCGACGGCCTCTTCCCGGCCAGCGTGTTGACCTGCCGGGGTAGCGAACCCACTGATGCCAATCCGCAAGGTGGAGACCCGGTGACCTTCACCATCAATCAAGAGACCGGCAACGTTATTGAGGAAGTGCCGGTTGGTATCTGCGTCTTCTCCTTCACCTATCCCGGCGGCGGCCTGGTGGAGATGAACGTCAACATCGAAGCCGACCGCACCACGAGGGTTCGCGGCAGCCTATTGGAGTTCCCGCAGGGCGCTGGTGAGATCTATCAGGTCACCGACCTGGGTGGTCTCGTCGTTTGGCAGGATCAGTTTGAGCTCGGTGACCGCGTCTGGCTGCTTCCCGGCGTCTATACCATGGACCTGCTGGAGCTGGTCGGCGACCCGATTCTCTTCTACGCCCAGGTCCAGACCCTTCCCGGCGGCGTGACCCGGCTCGAGGTCCTCACGGCGCCGTAGACGAGCATACGCCGAGAATCGGCAGGGGGACGCGGCTTCATTGCCGCGTCCCGTCGTGCCACCATTCTCACTTGCAATGGGCCTGATCCGGTGCGATTCTTCCGGCGGCAGCCAGCCATGACCCGTATTGATGAGAGGACGCTCTGTGAGCGATGCGGAGGACGGCAAACTGAGGATTGGAGTGATCGGCTGCGGTGCAGGCATCTTCCATCTGGAGGGGTATGCGACCGAGCCGCGGGCAACGGTCGTCGCGCTTGCCGGCTTGGATACCGACCGTTGTCAATCACTCGCCAAGCGGTTCGACGTGCCTATGGTCTTTGGTGACTTCAAGGAGCTTTTGGCGGTCCGCGATATCGACGCGGTGAGCATCGCGGTTCCCAACCACCTCCATATGCCCATCGCGGTCGCGGCGTTGGAGGCCGGGAAGCACGTCCTCATCGAAAAGCCACTCGCTCGCACAGCCGAGGAAGGCGAGCGAATGGTTCAGACTTCTCACAAGGCCGAGCGCGTGCTCGCCGTCGCCTTCAATCGCCGCTTCCGGGACGACATGATGCTCGTCCACGACCATGCTGCTAAGGGCGGCTTTGGGCGCATCTATCATGGGGAAGCGTTCTGGATGCGCCGCG
>DASYWB010000338.1:0-2284 GCA_035936495.1 Thermomicrobiales bacterium | reverse complement strand
CACTGGTGATACGCCGGGTCGAATGCTGGTCATGGTTTGCCCGGCGGGCGTGGAGCGGTACTTCTTCGCGGTGGGAACCGCTGGGCCGCCAACTGGCCCGCCGGATATCGAGCGGATCGTTGCGGCCGCCGGGGAATACGGGCTGGAGCTTTTCCTGCTGCCGGGGGCGTAAGGTAGACCACGTGAGCGGATCGAACGATGCCGCGATCATCGCGTCGCCACTGGAACGACGGCGGCGCAACCGGCAGGAGATGACAGACGCGATCCTGACCGCCGCCCGCGCCGTGATGCGGGAGGAGGGTGTGGCCGCGCTCAACCTGCAAAAGGTCGCGCGCCGGGTCGGTGTACGCGCTCCTTCCCTCTATGAGTACTTTCCGAGCAAGGCCGCGCTCTACGACGCGCTCTTCGCCCTGGGCGTGCGGCTCCATCTGGAGCGGGTCGAACACCTCCTGGACGGACCGGTATTGGACTGGGAGGGCCTCCGCGCCGCTATCGAGGGGTATATGGGCTTCGCTCACGAGTACCCCGAGTTGTGGAAACTCGTCTACGAGCGTCCCGTTCCCGGCTTCGTGCCATCCGAGGAGAGCATGGCCGCCAGCCGCCAGTTTCTGGAGCGAAGCGTGGAAGCCATGCGGCCGGCGATTGAGAAGGGCACGTTCGCGCCCGGCGTGTCGCCGGAACAAGCGACCGACCTCTTCATCGCGGTCCTCCATGGCCTCACAGCCGCCCATATGGCCAATCAGCCTGACCTTCCCGCTGGTGAAGGCCGCTTCGGCAGCCTGATCCCGGCCGCCGTTGACCTGTTTCGCATCGCCTGGGACCCCGAGCGCGCCTCGGAGCGGTCCAGCCCTGACGTTTCACGCGGTCCGCCCGGCGCTACCCAGCGCTGATTCGCGGCTTACGTATCGTCTTCAGACATAACTTCGGACATAGAAGGAGGCGACAATGCAACACGCCGGAACCATCGCGGACGCCGCCGCTCGAGCCAATGCCACAGTCCCAGATGCGAGCGACATCCCCGCACTCGGCCATGCCGAAGCGGTGGAAATGGCCAGGGCCGAGCTCGATCAGTTCATCCAACTCCTCGAAAGCCTCGATCCCGAGGACTGGCGGAAGCCGACCGCCTGCACGCTCTGGGATGTGCGGCAGATGGTTGCCCATGTCGCGGCGACCGCGGCCGGACTCGCGCAACGATCGGAGTTTGCCCGGCAGGGGAGCGCGGGCGCCCAACGACCCTACCGCAAGCAAGGGATGGACAAGCTGGAGGCCATGAATCAGCTCGGAGTCGACGACCGTGCCCACCGTACTCCCGCCGAGTTGATTGGCGAGCTGCGCGAGTGCGCTCCGCGCGCCATCGCCTTTCGACGGAGGCTGCCGGGACCCCTCCGCGCCCTCCCGCTTCCGCTTGGACTCGCCTTCCCCTTTGGCAAGGTCTGGGTTCGCCTCGGCTATCTCACCGATCTGATTATGACTCGCGACATGTGGATTCACCGCCTCGACGTCTGCCGGGCGACGGATCGCCAGATGGTGCTTGCGCCCGAACACGACGGCCGGATGACGGCCTTGGTGATGCGCGACCTCGCGTCACGGCTCACCTCCAAGCTCGATGGCAGATCGGTGAGCTATGAGCTTTCCGGACCGGCGGGTGGCTCCTGGCGGGTCGGCCGCGCGCCCGAACCGGCCGCGACGATCCGGATGGACGCGCTCGACTTCCACTGGCTTGCCGCCGCTCGCGCCACCGCCGAGGAGATCCGGGAGAACGGCTTGGTCTCGTTCGATGGCGATGGCGAACTGGCGAACCGGGCGCTCGACCTCACCTGGGTTACGTACTGATTGTTCCGCTTAGCAGGCTCCGGGCACGATCGCGCGGAGCAGGTCAACGGTGAGCTGTCGCCGATGGCGCGTGTTGTCTGCCGCCGTTGACGCGGAAGTGCATACTGGAGGTCTACGAGATCCCGCCCTCAGGGAGGTGCCGGATGGCAACACGAACGACCGCGCCCGCATCGGCGACTAAGACGTGCCAGACCGCCGCCGAACAAGAAGAAGAGGAATGGCGTGCTCAGGCGAATGCGTCGCTCGTGGCGCTGCTCCGGTCGTGGCGAGCGGATGAAGAGGAGCCAGCCGACGAGCAACGACAGGCACTTGTGCGCCTGATGCATGCCCTCGATGAGGACCGGGCCTCGGATCGCCGCCTGTTCCCTGGCCCGTGAGTTTAGTGGTCGTCCTCGACGGCGGCCCTCTCGGTTTGCTCGTGTATCCAAGAGGATTGCCCGAGGCCGACCGC
>DASYWB010000337.1:0-1632 GCA_035936495.1 Thermomicrobiales bacterium | reverse complement strand
CGTCGGTGTTATAAGGCCGTCCAGCACGGATGCTGGCGTGCCGGCGCGCGTCTGGAGCTGACCGCAAAGACCCCGATGTTGGAGACGGGCGGGCCCGTTCGCCGAAGCCGACCGGTGCGGTGCGGTTGGTCAGATATCGGGGATGACGTAGACCTCGTCGGGCTCCATGGACCGCAGGATGTGGTAGCAGCGGCGGGCAAGCTTGCGCGCCATGGAGATGGCGGCCAGCTTGCCGTCGTGGCGCTGCTTGACCGCCTGGTAGTAGGCCCGGTCGGGGCTGGTGGCCCGGGCGGCGCACATGCCCGCTTCGAACAGCGCCCAGCGCAGGGTGCCGGGCCCCTGACGGGACAGGTAGCCCCCGCCCCGGCGGGTGTCGGAGGCATCCACGGTCACGTCCAGGCCGGTGTGGCGCACCACTTGGCGAGAGCGGGAGAACCGTCGGCAGTCGCCGAGCTCGGACCACACCACCACCGCGGTGAGCGGACCAACGCCGTAGAGAGCGTCGAGCAGGGCCCGACACGCTGGCTGGCGACGGCCGAACCGGTGCAGCTGGTCCCGCCGCGCCTGGGCTTCCTCGTGGGTCGCGTCGATCATCCGGTAGCTGACCTGGATCCGTTGGCGGGCAGCCTCGGTGAGCTCCACGTCGCCGCACGAGAGCAGTTCCCGGGTCTGTTCGGAGCGGATCTCGCCCTCGGGCAGGGCCACGCCGTGTTGGTACAGCTCGGCGTGGATGCGCTGGATCCACACCCGTCGTTGATCGATCAGCGACTTGTACAAGCGGCACCGCTCGCGCCACTCCAACACGGCCTCGGGCGGGATCCAGCTCTCGGGAAGGTCGCCACTCTGGAGCAGATCTCGCAACAGCCGGGCGTCGGTCCGGTCGGTCTTGGCGTGCTTCTTGCGACCCCGCATGGCTTGGGTGTCCGCCGGTTCGGCCACGTGGGACTCGAAGCCGGCGGCATCGACCTCTTCGACCACGTAGCGCCAACCGGTGCAGCCCTCCACGGCAATCGCCACCGGCCCATCCCCGGCTCGCGGGGAGAGGTCCTCGCGCAGCCATCGGCGGAAGCGCTGTCGGTCCGGCCGCCACAAACGACCTCGCCACATCTCCCCGGAGTCGACGTCGAGAGTGTCGAAGGTGATCTGCCCTCGATGCAGGTCCAACCCACATACCATGCTCATCAGGGACCTCCTTGTTGTTCGTGCCCTGGCAACGGGCAATCATCATCGTCGCCTGCCGAAACGAGGAGGTCCCCACACATCGATTGTTATCGCGCGGCGACCAGCGCGACTACGCCGGTTATAGAGCGTTAGCCCGAGGCTGCTTCGCCATCGGCTCCGGGCGAGGCGCCGCAGTTCGAAGCGGCCGGCACTCCCTACTAATGGACGAGTCAACATGCCTGCAGGCCAGTTAAGCTTTACCGGAAGCTTTTCCCGTCTCCGGAACCATTACGATATCCGCAAGCGCCAAGGCCATCCGTGAAAGGGTCTCGCTTCGAAGTGCCTCGTTAGTGATTTTTGCGGCGAGCACATTGCCAAAATGTACATGATGCGTTGCGACCAGACGATTATGAAAGTCGATCATTGATTGAATCGTCTCCGAAAACATGCGCAAGAATATCACGGCAATGA
>DASYWB010000336.1:0-10783 GCA_035936495.1 Thermomicrobiales bacterium | reverse complement strand
CGCGCGACTGGAGCGGGTCCTGACGAATGATCCCGGTACCGGCGTCCTGCGCCACGTCGATGCCGGCTACGAGCGGGCCGTGCTCCACGCCCGCGCGACCGGGATGCAGGTGCCGCTGTGGCCGCCAGAAACCGGGGGCTGACCGGCACCCGACGCGATGGCAGGGTCGCGATACTGGTGGTTCACACAAGGATTGCGATTGAGCCGGACTCTGGGTCACTGCTTCGCGGCCAACGCGCCGATTGTGACCCGAAAGCGATCGAGCACGTCGCGTTCACGCGGGTGACGTCCATCGCGCACAACCCAGTTTCCCGCGACCATGACGTTCCGCACGACAGGTCCTCCTCCGCCGAAGATCCAGCCATCGAGCGCCGTTTCAGGCCGATGGCCGATCAGCGGGATAGCATCGGGATCGAGTTCGACGAGGTCGGCGCGCATGCCGGGGCGGATGGTGCCGATGGGCTGACCGACCGCGCGGGCGCCACCGGCGAGGGCCGTGTCGTACAGGAGGCGCCCCGGTTGCTCTGTCGTTTCATGACCTGGCGTAACCAAGATGTTGCGCTGCTGGTGGAAGAGGCGTTGACCGTAGTCCAGGACGCGCAGCTCGTCGGCGAGGTTGATGGCGATATTGCTATCGGTGCCGATCCCCCATCGTCCCCCGTCTCGACCGTAGTCCCGTAACGGGAACAACCCATCCCCCAGGTTCGCCTCGGTGATCGGGCACAAGCCGCCCGTCGCCCCAAGCTCGATCACAGCCTGCCACTCCGCGGGCGTGCAGTGCGTCGCATGGATCAGTGTCCAGCGCTCGTCCACGTCGACGTGATCCAGGAGCCATTCGAGCGGGCGGGCGCCGAGCGCGGCGAGGCACTCGTTCACCTCGCCGGTTTGCTCGGCAACGTGCATGTGGATCGGTGCATCCGGATGGACGCTGGCGATGCCCTCGGTAAGCTGGGTCAGGTTCTCGGCGCTTACCGCTCGCAGGCTGTGCGGGGCGACGCCGATACGGCGCAGCGGGTCGCCGGCGGTCAGCGTCAGCAACTGCTCGACCAAGCTGAGGAAGTCGTCCAAATCGTCATGGACAAACCGGCGCTGCGCGGAGGTTGGCAGCCGGCCGATACCGCCGTGTGTATAGAGTGCGGGCAGGAGGGTGAGGGCGATGCCGGTCTCCCCGGCCGCGGCCAGGATCCGCTCGGATAGCTCGGCCGGGTTGGCATACGGGCGGTCGTCGCGGTCGTGGTGCAGGTAGTGGAACTCGCCGACCGCCGTAAAGCCCGCTTTGAGCATCTCGACGTACGCCTGTGCGGCAATCGCCTCCAGGTCCTCGGGCGTCAGGATGCCGATGAACGCGTACATCCGCGTGCGCCAGCTCCAGAAGTCGTCCCGTCCTGCCCCACCGGGGATGCCCTCCGCTCGCCCGGCGAGGCCTCGCTGGTGGGCATGGGAGTGCAGGTTCGCCATGCCGGGGAGGACGTAGCCGTCAAGGTGTCGGATCTCATGGTCTGGCCATGTATCCGGTCGCTCGGATGCGACGTTGGCAATGATCCCGGTGTCATCAATCTCGAGGTAGCCCGGAGACAGCCAGCCATCGGGCTGGTGGAGGTGGGCGGCTCGATACCGCCCGGCATCCCGTCCCGGCGCCCTCATGCGCGTTCCACCACCACCTTGCCGCGCTTGATCACCGTCTCGACGGCATTCCGACCGAGCCGGTAGGCGAGGTCTTCGTAGCGGTCAATATCCAGGATCACGATATCGGCGAGCTTGCCCGGCTCCAGCGAGCCAATCTCGCCGACGAGCCCGAGCGCCGCTGCTGGGCCCAGGGTTGACGCGCGCACGGCTTCGGCGACGGACAGATGGTGCGACCGGCATGCGAGGTTGATGACGAACTGCATACTGGTCAGCCAGCAGCCTGGGCACAAGTCCGTGGCCAGGGCGACGGTCATCCCGTCGTCGATCAGAGCGCGAATATCGACGGGACGGGGATGGGCGACGGCGAAATCGAGGCCCGGCATCGCGACGCCAACGACCCCGGCATCCGCGAGCAACCGTCGCTCTGCCGCACCCGTGAAGTTGAGGTGATCCGCTGAGGCACACCGCACGTCAGCGGCGATCCGCGCTGCGCCGGTATGCGCGTACTGGTCGAGGTGAATCTTCGGCCGGAGGCCATGTGCGATGCCCGCTTCCAAGACCCGACGGGACTGCTCGACGGTGAAAAAGCCATCCTCGCAGTAGACATCGCAGAACGCGGCCAGCTTTGCTTCCGCGACCCGTGGGATCATCTCATCGACGACCACGTCAACGTAACGGTCCGCTTCGACGCCGGGCGGGAAGGCGTGCGCCCCCAGGAAGGTGCTGACCACGTCGACCGGTTGGAGTCCGTCGAGCCGGTGGTTGACTTCCAGCATGCGCAGCTCGGACGCGGTGGTCAGCCCGTAGCCCGACTTGCTCTCGGCCGTTGTCGTGCCCATGTGCAGCATCTCGTCCAGCCGGGGCAAGCTGGATTCAACGAGTCCGTCGACGCCGAGGTCGCGCGTCTGGTCCACGGTTCCGACGATCCCGACCGGCAGCCCTCGCTCTGCCAGGCCGGTGAGGTCCCCACCGGTCAGTCGAACGGCGTACTCGTCAACCCGGGACCCGCCGAAGACGAGGTGGGTATGGCAGTCGACGAAGCCGGGCAGCACCACCCGTCCGGCCGCGTTGATCACGCGGGATTGACTCCGGTCGACCGCCTCGGCGACGTAACTCCCTGTCCCGGCCGCCAGGATCCGCTCCCCCGCGATGGCAACGGTCCCGCCCGGGATGCGGCCCACGAGGTCGTCGGCACCCATCGCACAGGTGAGGAGCTCGCTCGCATTCTCAATGACCAGATCGGCAGCGGGTCTTGTTTGATGGTTCACCGATGGATCAATCCGATGGGATGGTGCAACGACTGCATAGTTTGCCATTGTTGCGACGGCATCAATATCTGCTCGCCTGCATCTTACGGCATCCTGGTTGGTCCATCACGGGTGATGACCAGACGGCCCTGGTCCGCTGCCTTATGAAACCGACGGAAACGGCCGCGCGTAGTATCATCGACGGTAACAGCGAACGTTTCCGCTTTCCCCCCGCTCAGGAGTCACGAAGCACGATGAGGCATGGCCGGATCAGCCGAGCGAGCCACCGGTACCCGGACGCGAAGCGCCGGGCGGCGCGGTATGCGCGAACGCGCGCCGGACAGCGCGCGACGACGGTGCCGCCGCACCTGCTGCCGGGCATTACCGGCCGGCAGGGGTCATCGGGGACGAAGCTCCGTCTCCTGCTCCTGGCCGCGAACGTGGTGCTCGGGGCACTCTTGCTGGCCACCGGCGCCTTTGTCATCTCGACGGTGGCGGCGGTAAGCGGCACCATGGCGGCCTACCGCCAAGTCAATGAAGGGCTGCCCAACGCGGCCGGGGTCGCGGTCGATAATTTTCAAACGACGCGCATCTACGACCGCAACGGTGAGCTTCTCCAGGAAGTCGACGATCCAACCAACCCGTATGGCGGATGGCGGACCTTCGTCACCTTGGACCAAGTGTCGCCGTACCTGATCGACGCGACGGTGGCGGCCGAGGACGGGACGTTCTGGACGCATCACGGCGTCGAGCCGATCGCTATCGTGCGCGGCGCGTTCATCAATGTGGGCGGAACCGGGTCATCCGGCGGCTCGACCGTGACCCAGCAGCTCGTGCGGGCGCTTTTCCCCGAGAAGATCGGCTACGACATCTCGTATGCGCGGAAGGGGAAAGAAGCCCTGGCGGCGGTCGAGATGGAACGTAACTACAGTAAGACCGACATCATGACGATGTACCTCAACCTAATTTTCTATGGAAGCCGCTCCTACGGGATCGAGGCCGCCTCGCAGACCTACTTCGAGAAGCATGCCTCGGAGCTGACACTGCCAGAAGCGGCACTGCTGGCAGGTCTGCCGCAACGACCGACCGACTACAACCCGACGATCAACCTCGATCTCGCGAAACAGCGACAGGACTACGTGCTCGACCAGATGGTGAAGCTCGGGTACATCACCAGGGCCGAGGCGCGGGAAGCCTTCGATACCCCGCTCAACCTGCGAGACGGGCAGCGGACCGGCTTGATCCACCACGCGCCGCATTTCGTCAACTACGTCGGCTCCTACATCAAGGAGCACCTGGGTGAAGAAGCCTATTACCGGGGCGGGCTTCAGATCACGACGACTATAGATATCGAGCTCCAAGCCGAAGCCGAAGAGATCATGCAGCGAAACGTCGCCAATCTGGACGTCTACAACGCGCGCAACGGATCGATGGTGGCGATGGTGCCGTGGAGCGGTGAGATCCTCGCCATGGTGGGCTCGGCGAACTTCGAAGACGAGACGATCGAGGGCCAAAACAATATCGCGGTCTCGCAGCAACAGCCAGGATCGGCAATCAAGCCCATCGTCTACGCCGCCGCCTTCGAGAACGGCTGGAACCCGGCCACGGTCGTCTTGGATAGCACGTTCCGGCGGGAGACACCGGGTCAGGTTGACCCGGTGACCGGGGAGCCCGTCAAGTATTACGAGCCCCAGAACTACACCGGCAATTTCTACGGGGCGGTCACGGTGCGGACCGCCCTGGCGAACTCTCTCAACATCCCGGCCGTGAAAGCAACGGAGTACGTCGGCCCCCAAGCCGTGATGGACGTGGCCCGGCGGATGGGGATGAAGGACTCTTTCACCGGCGAGGCATCCGATTACGGTCTCTCGATTGGTCTGGGCGGCGCCGAGGTGCAGTTGCTCGAGCTGACCAACGCCTACGCGACCTTGGCCAACATGGGCGAATACGTGCCAGCGAACCCGATCATGAAGATCGCCGATAGCCAGGGGAACGTGCTCTACGACATCGACCGAGAGGAGGATCGCCCCCAACCTGACAGGGCGATCAAGGCCGAGTACGCCTATCAGATCACCGACATCTTGACCGACAACGACGCCCGGGCGCTGCTCTTCGGCCGGGAGAATCTCTTCGGTGAGACGCAGGACAAGCTGGACCGCCCCACCGCCGCCAAATCCGGGACGACGAACGACGTCAAAGACATCTGGACGATGGGATATACGACCGACCTGACGGTCGGCGTCTGGATCGGGAATACCAATAACGATCCCCTAGAACCGCTCGACGGTATCCAGGGCGCGGGGCCGATTTGGAGTGAGACAATGCTGTTGCTCCATCAGGACTCTCGATTCAGCGATCTGCTGCTCGGACCGGAGGAGCAACCTTTACCGAAGGAGTTCCCGCGGCCCGAGGGCATCTACGAGGGTCAAGTCTGTACGGCGAATGGGCACGCGCCGGTCAACAACGCGCCGACCCGAACGGACCTCCTGGTCCGTGACGAAGGACCGGCGCTCCGGTGCGACCAGTTGAGTGGCTATGAACGTAAAGAACTGGACGCGGCCCTGAAGGATATTCAGTCAAATAGCGGCAAGTACGCGAGCGGCGCCATTGACAGCATCCGGAAGTACGATCAAGCGACACGAGGACAGTACAGCGGACCGTCGATTCAGTCGAAGGATGACGACAAATCGCGGGACGAAGAATCATAGCCGGAGCTGGTTTATACGGGATCGGGGTGCATGCGTTCGGATAGACCCCCGGGGTGGCCGCGCACCGTCGGGGGCACGGTGTGCCGTGCCCGGCCTCCAACCGCCCTATTGGCACTTTCTAGAGGGTTGCACCCACCAGCGCAAGGCCGCGATGTCGCTAGCCGGCGGTACGGCGACGGCCTCCCCGGCGCGGTGAAGTCGCCGCGGAATCATTGCGCTGTCCCCGGCGGCGACCAGCGCGAGAGCGGGGCCGGGCAGTGCCGGAGGGGGCGACGACCGGGCGCCATTCGACCGGAGACGAGAGCACCAGCGACGCGGTACAGTGCGCCCCTGTCTCGCTGAGACTGTCGACCACGCTCTCGAGGGCCGCGGGGTCCGCAACGTGGACCTTGACGACGAAGGTCGCGTTCCCGGCGGTGCGCAGGACTTCCGCCACCGCAGGATCACTCTGAACCCGGTCCAGGAACGCCTGATAATCCCCCGTGGCGACATCGGCCATGATCAGCGCCGCCAGTGGCCGCCCCAGGGCCGCCGGGCTGACTACGGCCCGATATCCGGAAATCACCTCCCGCTCCTCGAGACGACGGACACGCTCGATCATCGCCGGGCTTGAGAGACCCACGCGCTCGGCCAGCGCCTTCATCGTTAACCGTCCATTTTCCTGAAGCGCGTCGAGGATTTGCTCATCTAATGTATCGATTTGGGACATATTCGTCTCCTCTCATAGTCGTTCAGGTGGAGATGATTCGCCTCAATCACGCTATCACCATGCCCCGGTTCCCGTCGTCAGCCAGGCATGATATTCGGCATTGAGCCTATTTTTCGTATGCGAGGCAGTGTATCCCTCCACTTCACTTCGTTCAAGGCAAGGTCCGGCGGGCTTTTGCGCTATGCTTCGCCTGGCCATGAGCCGGCGCTTTAACGATAGAATCGGATGCGCAACCGTTGAATATGAGAGTGAGGACACCATGGCGATCCCTTCCGGAGAAGCGCACGACCCCATCGTCTCGGTTGAGTGGTTACAGCGCCATATCGGCGATGACCAGATTCGGGTTATCGACGTACGACCGTCAGACGCGTATGCCGCCGGACATCTCCCATCGGCGATCCTCACCGACCTCAACGCGTTGCGGATGCCTGATTCATCGGCGGCAACGATCGAGCGGTTCACCTGGCTGCTCACGGCTGAGCTGCGCCGCCTCGGCGTGCGGCCGGGCGAGTGGGTCATCTTCTATGAAGACTTCAGCGGTGCGCTGGCACCCCGGGGCGTCTGGCTCCTCGACTTGGCAGGACATGGCGGCGGCGCCATGCTGGACGGTGGATTCTCAGCATGGGAGGCGGCGGGTGGCCCTATCGAGCATCGCTCGGTTGAACCGAAACCAAGCGACTTTACCCCAGAGTTAGACCTTGGCCGACTGGCAACCGCGGATACACTCCTACGCGCGATCGACGGCCATGGCGAGGTGATTCCAGTCGACGCGCGTGCGGTCGGGGAATACGTGGCCGGGACGATACCCGGTGCGATCCACGTGGATTGGCGCGAGCATCTTCAGGAGGATGGGACGTTCCGTGATCTCACGGAATTGGCGGCTCTCTACGGGGAAGCCGGGCTAACCCCCGGGACCGCCGCGATCGTGGCGCCATTCTGTGGCAGCGGCTTTCGCGCGGCTAATAGTTATGTCGTCTTGAAGGCTCTGGGGTTTCCCAGCGTAGCGAACTATGCACCGTCTTGGGGCGAATGGGGCCGCCGCCGCGATCTCCCCGTTGCGGTGCCCGCGCGCTGACCAATACGAATCGACAACCATTGAGGCGCAGAAGGCGGTAGGCAGGAGGAAAGGGCGATGCGGCTCGTCGTTCGCGAGTCTGACGGGAGTAATAAGGAGCGGGCCGTGAGCGCGGCGGTTATTCGCGCTGACCGGATTGGAAGCATCAAGCTCGAGGTGGGCCCGGCGGACGGGCCGCCGCACGCGGCGTTGACGATGAGTCTTGATGAAGCTCAGCGCCTCAGTGCCGCGTTACGCGCAATCGGGAAGAATGGCGGCGAGGAGATCTTGTTGACGGAGCCGTAGCGTATCGTTTCCATCAGCCGCGCGCCTACGAAGCGGCTGACTGCTCGTTTTCCTCCGAGCCGCGTAGCGCTCGCTCGACTTCGGCATAGGGCTGCGGCCCGATTTCCGCCCAACCCTTGGTGACCGCGTAGCGGAGCGCGGCAACGCGGTCGTCAACGTGCAATTTTCGCAGCACGGACGTCATATGGTTCTTAACGGTTTGCTCCGTAATGAAGAGGGCATCGCCGATCTCCTTGTTCGACTGGCCCATGACGAGACAATCAAGCACTTCGACCTCACGAGGTGACAACCGCGTCTCCGGCCCGCCGTCGCTGCCCCCCTCACCTTGCAAGGATCGGAACTCCCCAAGCACCCGCTGGGCGAGCCGCGGGTTGGACAACATCTCCTGTTGGAGGAGATTGTCGCCGCGGAGAACCGCGTGGACCGCCTCAAGGATTTCACCGGGATCAGCATCCTTGGTGAGAAATCCCGCGGCTCCGGCGCGGATCGCGGCAAAGAGACGATCGTCGTCCATGTGCATGGAGAGGAAAATCAGCGCGACGGACGGACGTTGCCGGCGGAGCGCGGCACCGACTTTAAGCCCGGTGACCCCTGGCAACTGGACGTCCATCAGGACGAGATCGGGCCGGTGAATGTCTGCTTCGTGCAACGCCTCATGTCCGTTGGCGGCTTGGGCAACGACATTGAGTCGCTCATCTTGCTCAAGAATGCGGCGCAGCCCCACCCGGAAGAATGGGTGGTCGTCGACAATCATGATCCGGCGCCGATACATGTTCGCTCCTTCTCGTCAGCCGCCACGCGCGAGATCGGTTGAGGCATGACGTGAAAAACGGTATTCCCGTTCTTTACCTTACCTATGCTAAACCCAGGGTAGTTCCGGGGATAGAGCCGGTGGCGGTGCATTGGTCCCGGTATGGAGTATCCATCTCTCCTAGTTCAGGGCACGCCAATCGTCCACGGCTGATCCCGTATTCCCGATGGTGCCCGTCGAGGGCTATACTCCACCCGAGCCACATCTCGTCAACAGTCGCGTAATGCTTTCGGGATAGGTATGAGTCACCATCTCTCCCAATACCGTCGGTCTCTCGGGACATCCAAGTCGCAACACCATGCACCTGGTGCGCTAGAGAACGGAGACCGCTGATGCCAGCAGCACATCGCGTCGTCGTGACCGGCCTCGGGGCCATCACCTCGCTCGGGGGAAACGTGGAGGACACCTGGCGCCGCGTCGTGGCGGGGGAAACGGGTATCCGGCGTCAACCCCACCTCGATCCGGCGCAATATCCCTGTGTTCTGCTCGGCAATGTGGAGGACGAGACCGTTCCCAGCCGGTTTCTCTCAGGGAAAGCGGTCCGCAATACCTCGCGCTTCGCCCGCCTGGCGGTCGAGGCCGCGGGCGAAGCGCTCATCGACGCCGATCTGGTCGATGAGACGGGGGCCCCGCAGGACGGGGCTGATCTTCTGCCTGGCGGCGCTTTGCTCGGCACATGTCTGGGCGGAACCTACGATGATCTCCTTCCCGCGTTTGCTACGTTTCAGGAGCGTGGCCCCTCCCGCGTGCCACCGCACCTTCACGTGATGTTCCCGCACAACCTCGCCGCGTATGCCATCCAAGAGCGGTTTGGGCTCGGCGGCCCCAGCTCGACGGTTGTCACGGCCTGCGCGACGGGTGCGCAGGCGATCGGAGACGCCTTTCTTACCGTCAAGTACGGCCGGGCACCGGTGATGGTTGCCGGTGCCGTCGAATCGGACAATCATCCGTTCTTCGTCGCCGGCTTCGCCGCGATGCGCGCGCTGGTGACCGATAGCAACGATGACCCGGCAGCCGCGAGCCGGCCGTTCGATGCCTCGCGCGCCGGCTTCGTCCTCGGCGAGGGCGCGGGCATGGTCGTCCTTGAGTCGTGGGAGCACGCGCGGGACCGGGGGGCCCGGATCTACGCGGAGGTGTTGGGATTTGGTTCCTCAAACGACGCCTATCATCCTATCGCGCCCCAACCAGAGGGGGAAGGCGCGGCACGGGCCATTCGCGCCGCCTTAGCGGAGGCAGAGCTCTCACCTGATGCGATTAACCATATCAACGCGCACGCCGCGTCGACGCCGGCTGGCGACGTAGCCGAGGCGAACGCGATCGAGCTGGTCTACGGAAAGCACACTCCTAACGTGGCGGTGACCTCGATCAAGGGAGCCATAGGCCACTGCATGGGGGCATCTGGCGCCATTGAGACGGTGATCTCCGTGCTGAGCGTGGCAGAAAGCTGTCTACCGCCGACCCGAAACTACCGGACGCCTGATCCCGCGATCCACCTTGACATCGTCCACGGCGCAGCGCGTCCGTTAGAGATCGAGGCGATGATGACGCATTCCTTCGGCCTTGGGGGTCAGAATGCCTGTCTGGTGATCGGTGGCAACGTTGGGGATACTTATTGAGCGTATTCGGCGTAGGCAACGACCACCTCCTCATACGCTACCCGGCCACCATGCCCCGTGGCCCGCGGCGTGGTGGCCGGGCGAGACAGTTCCGATTGCATCGATGGAGAGTAGATAGGTGTGCGGATGACTGGAGAGACTCGCGTGACCACTCCTCGTGACGACGCCGATGATCGACGCCTCACGCACCTAGCTCAGGAACCGCGGGACGCATCGGTGAAGCAGCGCCTGGAACGAGAGAGCGGGCAAGTCGATCACCCAGACCGAAGGGATGCAACGGTGGAAGAGGAAGTCAGGACCACGGACGCCGGGCGGCGTCACATTCTCGTCATCAACGACTCGCCGCCGCTGCTAGACCTATTCCGTGAGCTGCTGGAAGATGAGGGCTTCCAGGTGACGACCGATACCTTCTCGGTCGAGGTTGACCAACTGCTGGCACGGATCAAGACGATGCGGCTCGACCTGGTCATTCTCGATCTCATCGTTGGCGGGGAGCGGTTGGGCTTGCAACTCCTACAGATGATGAAGATGGACCGCGCCACGCGAGATCTACCCGTCATTATCTGCACGGCTGCCCACACGCAGGCTCAGGAGATGGAGTCTCACCTGGACCAGATGGGCGTCGCCGTCGTGCTCAAGCCGTTCAATATCGACCATCTCCTGAGCGAAATTCAGCACGTTTTGGACCGCATCGGCCGGCGTCAAG
>DASYWB010000335.1:0-4030 GCA_035936495.1 Thermomicrobiales bacterium | reverse complement strand
GGCGAGGACGGCACAAGCGTGCCGTCCTCGCCAAGCACCGTCGGAACCCGTCACGCCGTGTCAGAGAATTCAAGACGGCAGCGGCCGCGCGATTCTCTTGTGACTCGCGCGCGATGTCCCCTCAGCCGAATGGAACGAGGGCGCGCGGATCGCGATATACCTGTAGAAGTTCAGACAGATGTGAGATGGTTGGGAGAAGATGAAGGGAGGGGAGCCGGCCGAGTCGCTTGGTGGTGCGTATGCGACTAAGATGCCAGGAGCTCCCCTCACATGGGGTTGACGATCGGGCAGCAAACGCGTAGAATCAGCGCTTGTGCCCGGCATTGTCTGGCATGTCTGTGAGGGTTCGCCTCACGCGGCGGGTGGCGCCGCAGCTGTCCCGCATATGGCGCGAGACAGAGCACGGTTTGATTGAGCCCCCCGACCGGATAGGAGCTTTTCGTGCCGACGATCAATCAGTTGGTTCGCAAGGGCCGCAAGAGCGTCACCAAAAAGACGAAGGCGCCAGCCCTGGGCTTCACCAACAACGCTGCTGGCCGGTACGCCGGTCGCTTGCGTAAGGGGACGAACTCCCCTCAGAAGCGCGGGGTTTGCACTCAAGTCAAGACGATGACGCCGAAGAAGCCGAACTCGGCTCTCCGAAAAATCGCCCGGGTACGCCTGACCAACCAATTGGAGGTCACCGCGTATATCCCTGGCGAGGGTCACAATCTCCAGGAGCACTCGGTGGTGCTAGTTCGTGGCGGGCGGGTCAAAGACCTTCCCGGCGTCCGCTATCACATCGTCCGCGGAACCCTGGATGCGCGTGGCGTGGAGAATCGGAAGACGGCGCGGTCTAAGTATGGAACCAAGGCGCCGAAGCAGAGTTAGCGTGGCCTCCGGCTGATCAGCCGGGTGGTGACGCCGACCGGGCGCCAACCGTCGCGACGGAACTGAGCGAACAGGCAACGAGGAGCGGCCAGACGCCACCATGGCGTTGACCGCTCTTTCGTGTGTCCGGCGCTCGTGCGGCGGGTATCGCGGAATCAATCAGGTTGTGAGGAGATCTCGCCAGACGGTCTGGCGTGAAGCACAGAGCGATGTAACGACGGAGAAGGCAGGAATGCCAAGACGATCAAAAGTCCAGCGTCGAATCCTGGCCCCGGATCCCACGTACAACAGCGAGCTTGTCACCCGCTTCATCAATAAGATCATGGAGCGCGGAAAGAAAGGGCTTGCCGAGCGGATCATGTACGGGGCGATGAGCCTGATCCAAGAGCGGACCGGACGCCCGCCGCTGGAAGTTTTCGAGCAGGCCGTCTACAACGCGACGCCAGTGCTCGAGGTGAAGCCGCGTCGCGTCGGTGGGGCGACCTATCAGGTACCGGTGCAGATTGAGGGTCAACGGCGGCAGTCGCTGGCGATTCGCTGGCTGCTGACGTCGGCCCGAGCCCGGAACGGCCGCTCGATGCAGGAGAAGCTCGCCAACGAATTGCTCGATGCGTTCAACGGGACCGGCGCGACGATCAAGCGTCGTGAAGACACCCACCGGATGGCCGAGGCGAACCGTGCCTTCTCCCATTATCGATTCTAGGGGACGGACCCGCTCAGAGCTTAGGCACAGGGTTTCGAAGCTCAACGACGACAGCGCTATGGACTGGCGTCGACGGGGTTACGCCAGAGGGCGAAGGGATAACGAGGACTGATGAGTACCGCCACAGCGACCAAGCCCAGCACGGGCAACATTCAAACGCTATTGAGGCAAACCCGGAACATTGGGATCATCGCGCACATCGACGCGGGGAAGACCACGACGACCGAGCGCATCCTCTTCTACACGGGGCGAGTCCACCGCCCGGGTGAGGTGCACGAGGGCGCGGCAACCATGGACTGGATGATCCAGGAGCGGGAGCGCGGAATCACCATTACGTCCGCCGCGACGACCTGCTATTGGAAAGAGCATCGGATCAACATCATCGACACGCCGGGCCACGTGGACTTCACGGTCGAGGTCGAGCGGTCGCTCCGGGTTCTTGACGGCGGCGTGGTGGTGTTTGATGCGGTCGCGGGCGTCGAGCCACAGTCCGAGACGGTGTGGCGGCAGGCCGACAAGTACAGCGTCCCCCGATTCTGCTTCATCAATAAGATGGACCGGACCGGCGCGAGTTTCCAGCGCACACTCGACATGATTGTCGACCGGCTGAAGGCCAAGCCGATCCCCGTGCAATTGCCGATCGGCGCGGAAGCGGATTTCCTGGGCGTGGTTGATTTGGTCGACCGGGTCGCGGTCATCTACCACGACGACCTCGGAGAGAACATCGAGCGGACCGATGTACCCGCGGACATGGTCGATCAGGTTGAAGAGGCCCGCATGGCGCTCATTGAGGCCGTCGCGGAGACCGATGAGTCGCTCACGGAACGCTATCTGAATGGGGAAGACTTCACCGCGGAAGAGATTCGCGAGGGCATCCGGAAGGCGACGTTGTCGAATTCGCTCGTCCCGGTGCTCTGTGGCAGCGCGCTCAAGAACAAGGGCGTGCAGCCAATGCTTGACGCAATTGCGTGGTATCTCCCGTCGCCGCTGGATGTCCCCCCCGTCGTGGGCCAGGACCCGGCGACCGGCGAGCCCCTAACCCGCGAAGTCGACCCGAATGCCCCGTTCTCCGCGCTGGCATTCAAGATCGCCGCCGATCCGCATGTCGGCAAGCTAGCGTTCATCCGCGTCTACTCGGGAACGCTTCAGTCGGGCAGCTATGTCCAAAACACCACCAAAGGTACTCGCGAACGGGTAGGACGTCTGCTGCAGATGCATGCCAATAGCCGGGAAGAGATCTCAGAGGTCCGGGCCGGCAACATCTGCGCGGTCATCGGTCTCAAGAACACGTTCACCGGAGATACCTTGTGCGATCCGGCGGCGCCGGTGCTCTTGGAGTCGATTGTCTTCCCGGAGCCGGTCATCTCGGTCTCGATCGAGCCAAAGACCCGAGCCGACCAGGATAAGATGGGTGCCGCGCTCGTGCGCTTGGCCGAAGAGGACCCGACGTTCCGCGTTCGCACGAATGAAGAAACGGCCCAGACCGTCATCGACGGCATGGGCGAGCTTCACCTGGAAGTAATCGTTGACCGCATGATGCGCGAGTTCCGGGTGGACGCAAACGTCGGCCGGCCCCAGGTCGCGTACAAAGAAACGATCACCGTGCCCGTCCGGGCCGAAGGCCGCCATGTGCGGCAGTCCGGCGGTAAGGGCCAGTATGGCCATTGCATCGTGGAGTTCACGCCGCAGGAGCAGGGGCAGGGGTACGAGTTCGTTGACCAGGTCGTGGGTGGCTCGATTCCCCGGGAATACATTCCCTCGGTGAATGCTGGCATCCGGGAATCGATGTTGACCGGAGGCCAAGCGGGATTCCCAGTCGTCGACGTTAAGGCGACGCTTCTCGATGGCTCCTACCACGAGGTTGACTCGTCGGAGATGGCATTCAAGATCGCCGGGTCGCTGGCGCTGAAAGAAGCAATCCGGCGTGGACGCTCGGTGATCCTGGAGCCAGTCATGCTCGTGGAATCCGTCACACCGGACGAGTTCATGGGCGACGTGATTGGCGACCTGAACTCGCGCCGGGGGCAGATTCAAGGCATGGAGGAGCGCGCCGGGGCACAGGTCGTCCGCGCGTTCGTGCCGCTCGCGACAATGTTCGGGTACGCGACTGATCTCCGTTCGATGAGCCAGGGGCGCGCGGTGTTCTCGATGCAGTTCGATCATTACGCGCCGCTACCTCCAAGCCTGGCCGAGGAGTTTGTCGCGAAGGCACGACGCGATTAGGGGCATTAGCGCCCGCCGGGCGGTCTGGTGGCGCGTCCGTCGACACCGGTCGGCCTATGGCAGGCCGGATAGTGGTGAATGAAGGGCCAAACGGCCCATAGAGCACGAAGGGAGCGATTATCATGGGGAAGCAGCGGTTTGAGCGGACGAAGCCGCACCTGAACGTGGGGACGATCGGGCACGTCGACCACGGGAAGACGACGTTGACGGCGGCGATCACGAAGACGCTGGCGT
>DASYWB010000334.1:0-4047 GCA_035936495.1 Thermomicrobiales bacterium | reverse complement strand
GGATTCTTGGTCGAAGTGGTCCTGCGACCACCAGTGTTCAATGTTGCTGTTGTAACCGATGCCGACTTCTCGGCAGCCGGTGGCTGTTTCACCTCTGCGTCGATTGCCACTGGTACTGGTGCCACCAACTTGTCTGAGTTCGATGGCCTTACGTCGAAGGTGAGCGAAGTAGGAGGTGAGGGGTTAGCGTGTTGGTCAACCAGTGAATCGGACGCTCCTGAGGTCTTAGAGCGGCTTGCAATGAGATTGTCCGTTTGGCAGACTTCTGATCATGCCACGAAGCTATTCCCGCGATCTCCGTGAACGGTTGGTGCAGGCACGGGCGGCCGGGCTGTCGGCAACCGAGATCGAACGGACCACCGGCGTCAGCGCCCGCAGTGTGCGCCGCTGGACCCGCATCGATGCCGCTGGGCACTCGCTGGCGCCGGGCCAGGCCCCCGGTCGCGCGCGGCGGATCACCGCCGACCAGGACGACCACCTCCGCGCCCAGGTTGCCGCCGAGCCCGATGCCACGCTTGCCGAGCACTGTGCCCGCTGGGCGGAGACGACGGGGACCCCGCCGGTCAGCCAGGCCACGATGTGCCGGGCACTGCGGCGGCTGGACCTGACGCTCAAAAAAAGACGGTGATCGCGACCGAACAGGACCCGGTGGCGCGGGCCGACTGGACTGCCGACACCGCATCCTGGGCGGCGGAGCAGATCGTCTTTCTGGATGCAACGAGCACCCAGACCGTGATGACGCGCGCCCGGGGACGAGCCCGTCGCGGGGAGCGA
The DNA here is from genome assembly GCA_035936495.1 of Thermomicrobiales bacterium. GTDB lineage: Bacteria > Chloroflexota > Chloroflexia > Thermomicrobiales > UBA6265 > DASYWB01. The sequence goes on along the minus strand of DASYWB010000334.1, from coordinate 3,273 downwards.
GCGGTGGGGCGGGTGCCTCGCAACCACGGGCCCAACGTCACCTGCCTCGCCGCGTTGAGCCTCACGGGGATCCGGGCGCCGCTCGTTTTCCCCGGCGCGCTGGATGGCGCGATCTTCGTCCAGTGGATGCGCGATCGGCTGCTGCCGACGCTCGCACCCGGGACCACGATCGTCCTCGACAACCTGAATGTTCACCGCACCGCGGCGGCGCGGGCGGCGATCGAGGAGGCCGGGTGCCAGCTGCGGTTCCTGCCAGCGTACTCGCCGGACTTCAACCCGATCGAACTGGCTTTCGCCAAGCTCAAGACGCACCTGCGGGGAGTCGCCAGCCGGGAGTATGACACGCTGCTGACGGCGATTGGGGAGGGCTTCGACCGGATCACCACCGCCGATGCCATGGCCTGGTATCACCATTGTGGCTACCACACCTCTGGCTCCCTTCCTGGCCAACCTCCATGAAAACCGCTCTAGGAAGCGCACGAAGGTCACCGGATGGTCGGCCTTCGAGCGCTTGGCGCTGCCACAACTACTGACACCTCGCTTGGGTGGCGCATTCTCCTGCTGCGATGCGCTTCACTGCCTCCCTGAGGCTCACGGAGGCTCAATCAACTTTGCCTGACGGGCGGCATTATGGTTCGGCGCTTGCGCCCGCCGGGCTTGAGGAGTCGCCAACGAACTCCTTTGGATTCTCCTCGAATGTGCGGCGGCACTCCTCCGAACAGAAGAAGTAGGCCTTCCCTTTATATACTGTCTGCGCCTCGGCCTGACTGCTGTCGAACTCCATCCCGCAGACGGGATCCTTGACCATGGCCATCGTCGTGTCTCCTTTGCATTACCCTGCTCGAAGGGACGGACATCTCCTGGTTTGCCGCCGCCGCGAGCGCCCCGAGTCCGTGATCGTTCACCTCCTTCATCCGGCCCCTTTCCCCGTCGCGCCTTGTCGCCGGCTCTACGTTCCGGCTAACTCGTCGATGTCCGTAGCTCGTTGACGCGATGCTCGTAGTCGAGCTGGTTGATCGCGCGTACATCGAAGCTCATCAGGTCCATGTACGGCTGCAGGAACGCGGTCAGTTGCCCGATGTCGTCATAGTCGACGATCAGGAACCCGGCGCCGCCCCCGGCCAGGTTGTACCAGCCGCGGATTCGTTCGGGGTTATTCGCCCCGGCGTCATGCTGCTCGACAAGGCGCTTGGCGACTTGTTCACGGCTGGTGCCGGGAAACCAGGTGAACTGGCAGTAGAACAACATCAGGCGATCCTCCTTCAGTCGACATATGGGTTCCAGAGCGACTGACCCAAAATGCCGCAAGGAAGGTGCCAGGAATCTGCGGCGTCCTCGGGTTCCGCCGCTCAGCCAGCGGCGCGTGATCGGAAAACGCCGCCCAATCTCCACATGGGCTTTTCCATCCCGAGGAGCGCTTTCCCGGAGAGACCTTCGACGGCGCGGGACAGGGTCCGTCTACACCGGTCAGGTAGTGGCCGGCATGGTGATTGGCTCCCGGGAACGGCTAGAACGCGACGGCGTCCGCCCCCTTGAGGCCGAGCATCGCCCGCGCGTCGTCCGGCGTGGCGATGTCGAGCGACAGCTCGGTCAGGATGCGGCGAATGCGGGCGACCTGGTCGGCGTTGGTCTGCGCCAACTCGCCCTTGCCGAGGTAGACGCTGTCCTCCAGCCCAACGCGGACGTTGCCGCCCATGATCGCGGCCATCGTGACGAGGTTCATCTGGTGTCGTCCGGCCCCGAGTACGGACCAGACATAATCATTGCCCAGCAAGCGATCTGCCGTGCGCTTCATGTGCATCAGGTCGTCCGGATCGGTACCGATGCCGCCGAGGATGCCGAAGATCGTCTGGACAAAAATGGGCGGGCGAACCAGGCCGCGGTCGATGAAGTGGGCGAGCGTGTAGATGTGCCCGACGTCGTAGCACTCGAACTCGAAGCGGGTGCCGTTGGCTTCCCCAACGCTCTTCAGGATGCGCTCGATGTCCGCGAAGGTGTTCTTGAAGATGTAATCCCGCGACCGTTCGAGATAGCCCTGTTCCCATTCGAACCGGTACTCCTTGACGCGGTTCATGACCGGGTAGAGGCCGAAGTTCATCGAGCCCATGTTGAGCGAGCACATCTCCGGCTTGAACCGGAGCGGGGCGGCGAGGCGATCATCGAGTGTCATCGTTTGGCCACCGCCGGTGGTGATGTTGACGACGGCATCGGTGCGCTCCCGGATGCGCGGCAGGAACTGGCCGAAGACGTCAGGATCAGGGGTGGGGGAGCCATCCCGGGGATCACGGGCGTGAAGGTGCAGGATCGCGGCTCCCGCCTCGGCGGCGCCGACTGCAGATTCGGCAATCTCGTCCGGCGTCATGGGGAGATACGGCGACTGCGATGGCACGTGGATCCCGCCCGTCACCGCGCAACTGATGATGACCTTTCGTGCCCCGGCCATGGCGAAGCCTCCCGATCATGCTGATGCTCGTGGCAGTACGATCTCCACATCCTACCGCACAGCTGGGCGGCCAGAAACGAAACCTGGAGAACGCTGGGTCGACCTACCTTGGGCTTGCGTTGTCCAGGGAGGACCAGAACGCCGTCAGGGCGGCTGCTCCCTTTTTACCCTCGTCCTCGGTCATCCACCAATGGCCGAAACCCTCCAGGGTCTCGACGCGGGCGCCTGCACGAGCGGCCGATCGCCGTCGTTGCTCGTCCGTCCCCACGACCTGATCAGCTGTTGGCAGGATCACCAGCCCGGGACGCGCCGCGGCAGCCTCCAGGCCAGCGCCAAGGTCGGACAGAACCCGTTGTGTCGCCGACCGATACAGGCGGAGGATGCACTCGCCCATCTGCTTGTCGAACCCGTTCGCGACCCGCGCCGCGATAACCGGGTCCATGCCTCGGGACGCAAGCGCCGCCGCTCGCTTGTCCGCCCCCATCACCAATGCCCCGGCGACCCAGGCCTCACCCGCTCCGGTTGTCTGCCAGATCTGGGCGAACTCATGCCAGACGTAGTCGGGGTCGAATACCCCGATCGCGTCGGAGCACCAGCTGCGAACAAGATCGGGGCGCGTCATGGAGACGTTGACGGTGTGACCGCCGCCCCAGTCGTGACCGACGAGGTCGACCGGGCGCTCGAACCGCTCGAGCTCGCCGATCAGCCAATCGCGGTAGTCGATGACGGTTGCGCCAAATCCATCTGGCACAGGAGACCCGAATCCAGGTGGTGATAATCGGACCTGCTCGGGGTAACCCGCTTCTGCAAGCCGGTCCGCCAGCAGGTCC
>DASYWB010000333.1:0-3585 GCA_035936495.1 Thermomicrobiales bacterium | reverse complement strand
GGCATCCCTGGGCAGAGCAGCCGCACCCAGGGCGCCACGCACCAGGTCACCACGAGCAGCACCGCATACCACTGGGCCGCGGCGAGCACGGCGCTCATGAGCGGAGTTCTTCCCCGGAAGAACCGGTCCTGACGATCATCGCCGGTCCTCCGCGATAACCCGGTAGACCGTCGTGTCGCCATGCTCGAAGGCGATCTCTAGCGACTCCCCGACCATTTCCTCAAACGCGGCGATCCCTTCCACGCTGGAATAGGGATCACCGTCTCGGGTCCAGAGCCGCTCAAGGTCGCCGACGACAATGTATGTGACGTCGTATCTGTCGAGAATGCTCAGCTTCTCCTGGACATTCGGAGTTGCATACAGAAGCTCCACGTCGCGCTCACGCCGTCCGATCTGTTCCGGATAGCGTTGCTGGTACTCGTGGCGTGCCCAGCCGAGGATGGTGGGCAAGCCGGTCGCGATGGAGAAGCGTGACCCATTGCCACGATAGGGACCAATGCTCGCCTCGGCGATGACCGGGGTGCCTTCGATCTCGCTGTTGAACCAGTCGATCGCCGCGCGGTCATCTTTAAAGCTGATCACCCGCGGTCCATCCACCGTGTCGACGGTGAGTGTGCCGTATTCCATCCAGTCCAGGCCGTTAAGGGTCGCCGGAGCGGGATGGCCGGCGAATCGTTGCTCCAATCGTGGTCCGGTAGCTAAAGCTGGATAGAAGAGCGAGGCCGCTACGGCGAGGGCCGTGACGAAGACGCCCGCCTGTGCCCAGGACCAGGCGACCCTGCCCAGGGGCAAAGACCGGTTGCTCACGGTCCACCGCAACGGTTCAGACATCGCGGGAGGATGGTTAAAGGATGCCGGGACGATCCCTGGCGCGGCCGCCGGGGGCGCACCTTGAGACCAATTTCGTCGGAGCACGGCCGATCCCATCCATGCCGTGAGCGTCGCGGCGGCGATGCCGAGCAGCACCCAGCCTTGGTTGTAGAACTTGAAGACGGTATTCATCCGATAGGCCGAGCCACCGGCGAGATCGTCCGCCAGGAACACGAGCTCCGTTCCCGCGATGGTCGCGGAAGCTGCCGCCACGATGAGGCCGGTGAAGCGCGCGGCGCTCGTTGTGCCGATCCACCAGGCGAGTCCACCGGCGGCGAGCAACGCGATCATGAGGCCGAGGACGACGTGACCGGCCACTACCGAGGCGGTGCTCACGACGGCAATGCCGGCCAGTGCTGCTTGCCACCCAATCCTTCCATCTCGAACGACCCGGAGCCCGAACAGCATTGAGGCAAAGATCGTGAGCAACGTCGTGATGACGGCCAGCGAAACGAACACCCTGTCGAACGCCGGGTCGCTCCCGTCGAGCGCCTCCCGTGCTGCGAGCAGACCGGTAAGAACACCGACGAGGACGAGTGGATGGACCCAGCGTGGACCTCGTCGCGGGACGGCGGCAAAGAAGAGACTGACCATGCCGATACCGACGATGGTGATGAGCGCCCCGAAGTGAGAGAGGAAGGGCCCCAAGGTGGTGGGCGCTCTGACGCGACCTAAGGAGCCAAACAGCGCGACATAATCCATGAAGAAGGGGATGAACAGCGCGAAAGCGGCAGCGCCAACACCTGCACTGAACGATAGGGCAATCGCCAGCCGGCTCGTCCACGAGCGGAGATAACGGGTCGCCGTAAAGATTGCCACGCCGATTATCGCCAGGTACACCGGCACATCCCAGGCGTTGGTGGCGCTCAGCGAGCCGATGGCCAACGCCGCGAACGCGAGCCGGCCGAGGCCCAAGACGAGGCCAGCCCGCTCGCTTGGGTATCGAGCAAGCGTTGTCGCGAGGCCACGAGCGTCTCGGGAGATCGCGTAAGCTAATCCAACCAAAAGGACCGTCATCGGGAGCGCCACGACGTGCGCGTGCAAGTCAGCGTAGAGGCCGGTGAAGTAGGGGAACTCGGTGATCGTGTCAAAGCCCAGCGCGCGACTGCCGGCCCACGTGTAGTAGTCGAAGCGATCGCCGGATCCGCCCTTCCCGGTGTCGAAGAATTTCAAGAATGCCGTCAGGTTGCCCATCCCTACCATCATCAAGACGCCAACGAGCCCGGCGGGCACGGCGGCACTCCGCCGTCGAACAAGGTCGCGGCCGAGGGTTGCGACGAGGCTAAAGGTTCCGCTCGCCAGGAGCGCCATGATCGTCGGCTGGGCAAGGTTGAAGGCGATTTCGCTCGGGATGCCGGTCAGTTTGAAGAGGAACGCGACGAGGTACATCCCATAGTAGTAGTAGTTGATGTAGCCGCCCGCGAACCAGGGGTCGTACGGCGTGAAGTGCGCGCTCCGCAGGATCGCGTTGAGATGAGCGAACTCCATCGGCTTCTCGCCGCCCCAGACCGGGTGCCAGCTGTCGGGGTTGATGAGCCGGAAGAGCAGAAAGACAAGGAATGTTCCCCAGAAGACTCCCTCGACCCAATACGCGGTCCGGGGACGCCCAGGGCGACTCAGCCACAGCTGCCGTCCGGACCTCCATCGTAAGCGCAGCGTCCATCCGGCTAATGCCAGGATGAGCAGCGCCGCCGCGCACCAGACCGCGCGGAAGGAGATCACTTCCAAACTCGCGCCGATCCAGACGAGGTAGCCGGCACCGAGGATTGTCAGTAGCCGGGCAAACCCCCAGCCGCCGTCCGCGAATCGACCGAACAGCAGGCTGGCGAGCGGCCATCCCACCACCTGCAATACAAGCAGGAGCAGCGCCCATAGCGCAAGAGCCGCCGCTGAGTTACTGGTCAGCGCCGCGCTCCACCGCCCATCGGCAACGACCGGCAGGCTGTCCACCGGTTGGCCAAGCATGAGCGGCTCTTCTGGAGGGTAACGCGTGGGAGATACGGGCTGAGCGTTCGCCTCAGCAAATGCGAGGTCGAACGCGCGCTTCGCGAGCAGCTCGTGTTTCTCGTAGATCCAGACGTGGGGATGATCGTAATTGAGCCACGCCTCGTCCGCCGAATCATCGGGAACGGCGAAAGGACCGATCCCTGGATAATCCGTCGCCTCGTAGACCAGGTCGAAACCCAGCTCGCCCGACTGTAGGAGCTCGAGCAAGCGAATCTGCACCGGATAGCGCCAGGGCATATTGGTAATGCCAGCGGGAATGCGATTTGAGGAGATCACCACGTAGTCGACTGTCTGGAGACGCTCATAGAGCCGATTGGTGGTCGCGGTCGAGCCGATCGATTTGACGGCGTCCGCGAGGGCCGACCAGATATCCGGAGAGATCGGCACCTCTCCGGCACGCAGTGCGCTAGCTAGAGTAGTCGTGGCCAACCGCAGGTCCGGGGCAACGGGGGACATGCTCTCCGCGGCCGCCTCTAGTTCGGTCGCCAGGAGAACTGGATCTTGGATGACGAGTCCGTTGCCGTCCGATCGACCGAGGGCCACCGCCGCGAGCTGAACATCGCCCGCCTGGAGGGCTCGCCCCGCGGGCTCCGTACCCTCGTCAACCGAGAGCGCGTCCCCGAGGAGAAAGAGATCATGATAGGTCGGCCCAGTCTCGTAGATGTCAACGGGCGCTATCTGATACTGCCGGTCCTCAATGGTCAATCC
>DASYWB010000332.1:0-3974 GCA_035936495.1 Thermomicrobiales bacterium | reverse complement strand
CGGCCCTCAGCCTCATGTCCCCGGCCTCCGCCCGGTCGACCGACTCGCTCATCGTCAACACGGCGGGTGCGCGATTGCGCTCCGGCCCGGGTACCAGCTACCGCATCCTGGCCTCCCTGGCCAAGGGAACCGAGGTGCGGTACCTGGCCGATGGCGGAAGTGCCAATGGCTACCGGTGGTACAAGGTCCGCGTGCTCGCCACCGGCCAGGAGGGCTTCATGGCGGCCAGCCTGCTCTCCGCACCGGATGGTGGTACCGGCTCCGACCCGGTGATCATCGGCTCGGCCCGCACGACCGCCAATGTCAACCTGCGCTCCGGCCCTTCGACCAGCAATCAGGTGCTGAGAGTGGTCGCAGCCGGGTCGACCGTCCAGATCAGCGGCACGGTGCGCTCCGGCTTCCGCTACGTGATCCACAACGGCCTCGCCGGCTGGATCGCCGACCAGTACCTGGTCAGTGATGTCCCCGGCGACGGCCCCTACGATCCGAACTTCGCCACCACGACGGCCGCGCTCAACCTGCGCGCCGAGCCGAGCCTCAGTGCCCGCGTGTTGCTGGTGATGCCGGAAGGCGCCCGCGTGCGGCTGCTGGACGGCGGGTCGGGCCAATTCCGCAAGGTCAGCTACAACGGCACGGTCGGCTGGGCCGCCTACGCCTATCTCAACTAGTCTGCCGCGCGGGAGGCGGGACGATTGTCCCGCCTCCCGGTTACGCTCATAGTCACAGAGGAATGCACGACCGATGAACCCGCGATCCATGCTCGTGTTTCTGATTGCCGCGACCGCGCTGCTCTTCGCCGCGCTGCCGGGGGCGGCCCAGGCGCCGCAAAGCTCCATCAACCTCAACGCCTACCAGTGTCCGGCCGATTACGACCAGGTCTCCGACTGCACCAAGCTCGACGGAGTGGTCGTGTCCGTCACCCAGGACGGCCAGCCACACGGTGAACTCGTCTCCTCGGCTACTGAGGGCGCCGGGATCGAGGTCCTGTCCGGCGCGGCGATCGCCCTCTCGGTCGTCGACGGCCAGCCGGCGGGAACGGTCCTTGAGGACACCGACCTCAGCTTCGACGCGGTCGAGGGCGAGAACGCCGTCACGCTGACCTTCGTCGCCCAGGAGGAGCCGGCTCCCGAGCCGCCCCACAGCGACACCAACGCGCTGGTGGCCGAGGCGCTGCTCTGCCCGGTGGACTACGCCGGCAACAACTATGCTCGTGATTGCCTCGGCGAGGAGGGAATCGAAGTCACGGTAACCCGCGACGCCGATGGCTTCAGCGCCACCCAGGAGTCCGGCAGCGACGGCATCACCGGCTTCCAGGGACTTGGCGAGGGAACCTACACGCTCGAGCTCGGGGTGCCAGGCGACTTCGCAGAGTTCCAGACCGTCTGCGGCACGCCGAACGACACTGAGCCGCGGCAGGTGACGAATCCCGACACCACCCGGATCGGCGTCTACCTCGGGCCCACCGAAGAGTTGACCTGTACGTTCTTCATCGTGCCGGAGGATGCCGAGGGGGAACCATCACCATCCGACCCCACCCCGGCCGCACCGGTCACCGACCTGCCCTCCACCGGCACCGGCGACGCGGCCCGTGAGGCAAGGGATCCCGGTACCCTCTCCCTGATTCTTGGGACGAGCATCCTGCTGGCCCTGATGGGCGCCCTGCTGATGCGGCGGCGGTGGGCCTAACCATGGCAGAGGCAGCGCTCGGCGGCAAACCGGGCGCTGCCTCTGCCATCCACGTCCCAGAAACTCGGGACCGATACCGCTTTCGGCCCTTCCCGCTTTACACGATCTGATATGCCCCCGGCGACGAGGTCGAACGGACGATCCGGCCCCGGTCTGGCGAAAGCCAGCACGCGAACCTGATCCGGTGTCGCTTTCAGCACGAGCGCGAGCGCGGCCGTAGCTCAGTCACCTTGGTGGGCGGGCACGATTTCGCCTGGACCAGCCGCTCCCACCGATTGGCGCACGACTGTGGACGCTCACCGGAAGTCGCTACGGGGCTGCCTGACCATACATTACGCACTCACCCTTGCCCTAGGCCTAAAGCCGATAACCCGCTCCGGAAGCCAAGCGCGCGTCAGCCCCAACACAGGCAGAACGGGTGGCCAGCGGGGTCCGCATAGACCTGAAAGCCCTCGGCCGCCCCGGGGTCGTCGGCCGGCCTCAGGACCCGCGCACCCAGCGAGATTGCTTCCTCATGTGCGGCCTTGAGGTCGTCGATCCACAAGTCGAGATGCATCTGCTGCTGCGGCATCCCGTCGGGCCAGTCAGGGGGAACATGGTTCGGCGCGAGTTGAACGGCGAGCCGCCACTCGCCGTCGACCAGCACGCTGTGCCAATCGTCGTCAGCGTCGACCGTGCCGCCCAGCATCCCTGCCCAAAAGGTGCTCTCGGCGGCCAGGTCGGCCGCGTCAAACACGATGATCTGTCGCTTGATCTTCATGCAGTCCTCCTCAGGAGTACACCAAGGTCCCGCGCCTCGCAAAGGCAACGGGAGCACCCTGGCACGATCATCTGTCGTAGAAAAGAGCCAATCGGGACGGAGCATCCTGCCGCGTCCACCCCGGGTTCCTCGGCTCCGTGATTCTCTGCAGCACATGCCCTTTCCGGAAGTGCATAACAACTCCGGGAGACCGGCGAAGCCGCGACAATCCGTTGGTTGACGGGAGTTCGATTCGGCGCTCCCGGTCAATTCGGGCAAATCAGGGGAAGGTCGAGCCAAGCATCCGGGCCACCTTCCCGGCGCCGGTGATGCTGCTGGCCCCTTGCGTGGCCTTGCCGCCGCCATCCCCGACCATCTGGACATCAGCGGCGAGCAACTCCCGCAGACCGCTTCCGACCGCTCCACCGCCGACACGATCTCGGGAAAGCCGAACCCGAACACCTCCCGCAGCACAAAGACCGCTCGAGCGCGCCGAGCACTGCACGTCGATCGAGATCCGAGTGACGACGGCTGAGAGAAACGCCTTGGTCGACGTGGCTTGTGTCGGAGAAGTCCCGGAGCGCAGCCACGTCTCCTGGACCGCGGCCTCAGCCTCGATCACACGGCCGAGGATCCGGTAGGCGACGCGAACAGCAGTGCTCGCAATTGCTCGATCGGAGGGTGGAGAGGGAGCGGATTGCCCGCCCCCTCTCCACCGGTGCTCGGCCCTACGACGTGCCTGACTGGATGATCATCCACTGGACACCGTACTGATCGACCAGGGAGCCGAAATAATCGCCCCAGAACATGTCCGCCATCGGCATCTCGACCTTGCCGCCCGCCGAGAGGGACGCAAACAGCGCATCGGCCTCCTCGCGTGTGTCGGGCTGGAGGGCGATGTAGACGTTGTTTCCCTGGTTGAGGGTCATCCCCATCGACTCCGTCGCGTCCGTCCCCATCAGCAGGTGCCCGCCCAGGATCGGCAACATCACGTTCATGACGAGGTTCTTGTCCGCGTCGCTCAGCGGAGGCTGCCCTTCCTGGGGCGGAGCGTCACCCATCCGCGCGATTGGCCCGACGAACTCCGTCCCGAAGACGGACTTGTAGAAGCTAAATGCCGCCTCGGTGGTTCCCGCAAAATTGAGATACGTGCTCGTCTGCGCCACATCTGCCTCCATGGAAAATGCCTGTCGTGCCCGCTGATCCCCGCGGGTTCATCCACTCGTTACCCATTCAGCATAGGAGCGTGGAAAGGTTCTGGCTTCTTCCACCTTGCGGCATCATCTCGATGTCCCGGTCGGTGAGACGGCGGTGCTATTCCCGCGCGGTGGCGAAAAAGGTCTCGATATCCACTTCGGCCGCGCGGGCCAGCAACTGCATGCCGCGCTCGGTCACGGCCTGGGCGATCCGGTCCTGCCAGCGGGATTCGGTGGACCACTCCTTGAAGCATTGGAGACGTTTGGTTAGTACGGGTTTGGTTCGCCGTCGAGCACAGGTCCGCGAGCTTAGCAAGCGACCGCAAGAGTCTCAGGGACACATAGTCCTGAAG
>DASYWB010000331.1:0-3633 GCA_035936495.1 Thermomicrobiales bacterium | reverse complement strand
GGTTAGCCACGATATGGAGTAGAAAGATAGCGGCTACCGGTGCACTCAGCAGTCCTAACGGCCTGTTGACGAGGATCACCGTGCTAGGTGGGGCGACTCCGGACCTACCTGAAGCATCGGTTCGTGTCGCCCGAACGCCTTGGGCGACATGGTAGGACCCGATCAGACGTATGCCCAGTGTGAACCTTTGTGTGCCTAAGTCCACCGTGGTCTCGATGACCGTTGCTCGAGCGTAAAAATCACCGGTGGGTCGATGCTCGAGCCTATCAGGAGCGCGTCGCGGACCACCCGGACCAAGTGATTGCTGTCAGAGGGCTTCACTGACGGCCAACGTGGTTAGAGGCTCCTGCAACTCCCTCGCTTCGCACACTGCTCCGGAGCAGAACATGTCGAGGACTTCTTTCGGAGTTGCTGATGACGCTCGGGCTAGTGCGGTGCGTCCTCTCTCCGGGAGACGATCACGGACGGCGGAGTTAGTCCTTCGTACAGCGGTTGTCTTCAGTTCTGGCTGGCACGGTGCCTCGCCCATCGTCACAGTCGTTTAATGCCCCATTTTCCCCAGAGCACCATCGCCACGATCGTGGTGCCTCCAGACGCGAACCAGACGGCGCCCCAGCGCAACCGATCATAGCCGTCGCGAAGCAGGACCTCCGAGAGGATCCAGAGGCGCAGATCACCTACGGGACGGGAGTGGACGACCATGACCGGTTGCTTGAGCACCTCCGCGAGGCCGCCGATCGGTTTGGGCGGCGAACACTCGCGAAGGCTGCGGGAGTCTCGGTGCGGGAGGTGGGGGCGATCCTGCGGGGCGAGCGGCAGGCAACGCGGGAGACGCTGACGAAGCTGGTCGCGGCGGTACCCCAGCTGGAGGCGGCGGAGCGGGAGCGAGCCGACCGCGAACGTACCGTGCCGGAGGCAGTGCAGGGCCGGTGCCGAGAGGTGAGTAGCCGCCGGTTTGCCATGCTCGCCGGTGTCCGCTACCCGCGCCTGACCGAGGTGCTCGCCGGGCGGCGTAGGCCAAGCGGGACGGCGCTGGCCTAGCTGGAGGCGGCGGTGAGACAGACGCCCAGCTGGGCTGCGGCGTGGGACTTGCGACCTTGATGATGAAATGATGAACCTGGCGGCCCAGATCGGGCCACTTGGATTGAAGGCCGCGAGACGAGGCGGCGGGACAGGGAATGTTGCGCCGTGTTGGAAGGCATGACGGCGTGACGTTTCGGCAATCATTGCCGGCCATGGTGACAATGGTCGCCCTGACCTGCGGTCTGGCAGCCATCGAAGCCGCACGGGTTGGCGCCTGGGAGCCCGCCCTGCGGCTGATCCTGCTGGCGACGATCGCCGATGGCATCGACGGCCCGCTCGCCCGGCGGCTCCGGGTGACGAGCCCAATGGGCCAGCAGCTCGACTCGCTTGCCGATATCGTCGCCTTTGGAGCCGCGCCCGCGTTCCTCTTCTCGACGTACTACAGCGGGGCACCGGCTCCCGTCCGCTTTGGGGTTGCGCTTGCCTTCGTCTTGGCCGGTGCCTACCGCTTGGCGCGGTTCCACACCCAGCTGACCGAGGACGTCTTCCGCGGTCTGCCGGTGACCGTCGCAGGTCCACTGCTCACGGTGACCGTTGCGGGGCCGTTTGGCGCGGGAGTGTGGGAGGCAGGCGGCGTCGGCATCGGGCTCGCCGCACTGATGGTCTGCCACCATCCCTTCCCGACGCTCGCGCAGTTGCGCCGGTGGCTGCTACCCGCAATCGCCGCGGCCTCGCTGCCGGTTGCGCTCTGGCCACGGGACGAGACAATTGCCGGCGTCACCGCCCTCACCCTCGGGGCCTATGTGGTTTGGGGAGTGGTGCGGGGCTTGGTTATCCGGGACGTAGATGTAGACAACGAAGTGCGTGGGATTGACGAGGAGGTACGGGAAGTTGTTGAACCGCGACCCTAGGACGCTTGCACACCGATCATCGCACTGGAGGTTCCTCAGGGAGTTTCTCCGTGCCCAGCGGACCGTCGGCGCGGTGGCACCAACGAGCCGTGGCCTGGCGCGGCGCATTGCCCAGCTGGCGGGGGCGGAGACGGCGCATGCCGTCGCCGAGTTCGGCCCGGGGACCGGTGCCATCACTGGGGAGCTGCTCGCGGCTCTGCCGGCCGACGGCCGGCTGTGGGCGTTCGAGGTGCACCCGCCCTTCGTCGCGCACCTGCGCGCGATGGTCGACGACCCGCGCCTCATCGTGGTGGCGGAGTCGGCCGAGGCCATCGCTGGGCTCCGCGAGCGCCAGGAACTGCCCGGTTTCGACGCCATCGTGTCCGCGTTGCCCTTCAGCCTAATGGATCGGGCGCAGACGACCCAAATCCTGCGGGCAGCAGCCCAAGCACTACGCCCGGATGGCATCTTCGTTGCATTGCAATACCACCCGCGGTACCTCGCGCCGCTCCTGCGCGCCGAGTTCACGGTCGTCGAACGAGAGGCCTACCCATGGAACATCCCACCGGCGACGCTGCTGCGCGCCCGGAATCCACTCCGAGGAGATTGAGCAACCGGCGGTGGCGCCCGGCGACCGAGGGCCGGCCCGGGCCGCTCCCGTTCATCGCGCTCGGGCTAGCGGCCGTCCTCGTGTTTCCGCCAGCCGTCCCCCTAGTGCTCCTCGTTGCGGGCGCCACCGCGCTCACTTTCCGCGACCCGGAGCGCACCGTCGTCCGCAGGCCTAGTGTCGCGCTGGCACCGGCCGACGGCCGCGTCATCCACGTCGACCGCGTCTGGGATGCGTACTGGCAAACCGAGCTCGTCGAGGTCGGGGTCTTCCTCGCCCTGTGGGATGTCCACGTCCAGCGCAGCCCGCTGAACGGGGAGGTCGTCGCGCGGCACCGTCAGGCCGGCGACTACCGCCCGGCGATGAGCCGAGCGGCGACCCACGGCAACAACCAGCTCGCCACCTACCTGCGCACCGCGGCTGGCCCATGTGTCGTCACCCAGATCAGCGGGCTGCTCGCGCGCCGGATCGTGAGCTGGGTCCCGCCCGGGACCCGACTGGCCCAGGGCGAGCGACTAGGGATGATCAGGTTCGGCTCCCAGGTCACCCTCCGCCTGCCAGCGACGGCGACTGTCTTGGTCGACGTGGGCGACCGCGTCCGAGCCGGGTTGACCCCGGTCGCCGAACTGGAAGTTGAGGCTCCTGCTCCCGAGTTCCCCGCCACGTGAAAGTCTTGGCGTTATCCTGACCGGCGCCAGTATGAGCGCCGAGACGACCGGGCAATGCTGGCCAAGCTAGAGGCGGCGCCCTCGCGGCCGACGGGCAGATGTTCCCAAGATCGAGGCAATCTCGAACTTGATACTATACCCCCCCTCTTATGCGATGCCCGAGCGAGTTAGCCTCTCCCTACCATGCGTAGGGGAGAGATTCGTGAGTGAGGGTGAGTCGATGTAAGGGAGGGCCGCATTCCAAAATCCGCAGGAGATTTCGAGAAACGGGCTGTTGGCAGTGAATCACGTCGTGTTCTTTTCGGGAGGGTGTTGTGGCCGTGGTGCGCTTCGAGTTCGTCATGCGGTTCGTCCGCCTATGGTGATGTCGATACAGATGCGGCGGTGCCCATCTCAACATCCAACACCGCGGGGAAAAGAGGGCCAGCGGGATCAAGCGCCGGAG
>DASYWB010000330.1:0-11301 GCA_035936495.1 Thermomicrobiales bacterium | reverse complement strand
GCCCCGGGGTGATTGGTCTCTGTCCCTTCAGCCGGCAAGGTTGCCAGCTGGGCGGTGATCTCTGCTTTCTCGCCTGGTAGGCAGCCTTGTCGACGTTCCCATACTCCTGTTCAGGATCGAGGAACTGACTGTCTACGATCTTAATGACCGCCGCGGTGCTGCCCGGCCCCGGGTCTTCTGGATCGCGCCCGTCCCCACCGGAAGCTCACACCGCAGCGCGATTATGGGCTGTACGCCGCCGCAACCCGTCGACCGATCATGAATCCTGGCTCACTCGCTTGGTGCGCCACATCATGACGGCTACCTGCCGGACTCGCGGTCAGGAGATGCATACAGCCACAGGCACAGGCTCGGACCGCGAAAATCCAGCAATCGAGGCAGGACTTGCCGACCTGCTGCTTGGCGAGTCATTTCTCCTGCCCCGGATCGGCAACTTCCGGAGACATGCCTCACCTAGTGGTGCGAATCGCATCACGTTACGGTAGACTACCGGCCGTTATCCTCGGTTAGGCACGGTGGTCTTCACCGTATCCCCGCCCGTGGTGGAGTTCGTCGACACCCGCGAGGTTGCGGGATGGAGGAGGAAAGATGCGATACGGGACCAGTACGCGGAGAGGGTTGCGCGCGAGCGCAGGTCTTGGGGTCATCGTCGTCGCCATGCTTTTGATTGGGGTGGCGGGAGTTGCCGCGCAGGGCGGTACGCCGAGCCCTGCGGCGCAGGCGACACCCACCGTGCCGGACGCCTGCCAGACTGAGGCGCCAGCCGAGGAGCAGATCACCGTTGGCTACGCTGGGCTGTCTGGCGAGTTCCCGTTCGTACAGGATGTCAACGACGGCCTGCAGCGCGTGGCGGACTGTCTCAACGTCGAGCTCATCATCATGGACAACGAGTATGATCCACAAGTTGCGCTCACGAACGCCGACACGCTGGTGACGCGTGGCGTCGACGTGGCAATTGAGTTTCAGACTGATGTCGGCATCGCACCGGCGATCTGCAACAAGTTTGATGCCGCCGACATCCCAGTCATCGCCATTGATATCCCGCACGAGCCATGCGCGACGTTCTTCGGCGCTGACAACCTCGAGGCGGGCAGGATCGGCGGCCGCAACCTGGGACGCGCTGCCATGGAGCGCTGGGGCGGTGACGTCGACGCACTCGTCTTGCTCGAACTGCCGCAGTCGGGTGAGCTGCCCCAACAGCGGATGGACGGCGCGGTCCAGGGTGTCCAGGAAGTTCTGCCGGACCTTACTGACGACAAGATCATCCGGGTTGACGGCAAGGGCAATCTGGAAGATAGCCGGACGGTCTTTACCGACGTCCTGACGCGACTATCTGACGCTGACCATATCCTGGTCTCGGCGATCAATGATCCGAGCGCTGTCGGTGCGTTGCGCGCCGCAGAGGCGGCCGGTCGGACCGACGACGTGATGATTGCTGGCCAGAACGCGACGATCGAGGCCCGTACCGAGATCTGCCGCGATAATCCGGCCTTCATCGGCTCGGTTGCCTACTTCCCGGATCGCTACGGCGACTACCTAATCCCGTTGGCGATCCAAATTGCGGGTGGCGAAGAGCCGCCAGAGGAGGTCCTGATCGACCACCTCTGGATCGACCGCTCGAATATCGAGCAGTACTATCCCGACGCGTGCTCCGCCTAGGAGACGTGCTGGGAGGGGCGGAGCGTGATGGCTCCGCCCCTCCGGCCCACGTGCCAGTCCGGTGGATTCGGTTGCTTCCGCAGTAGGGATTACGAGCGATGACCGAACTCCCTCCCACCCGCCTCCGGCTGTCGGGTATCACGAAGTCGTATGGTGGAATTCAGGCCGTGCGCGGTATCTCTCTCGATGTGCGCCGCGGTGAGATCCTCGCGCTCTGCGGAGAGAATGGCGCTGGCAAATCAACGCTGGCGAAAATCCTGGCCGGCGAGGTCCGGCCCGATGCCGGAATGATCGAGCTGGACGGCCAAGCGGTACGCCTACTGGACCCGGCGTCGGCCCACCGGGAGGGCATTGCCGTCATCTACCAGGAACTGAACTACGTCCCGACGCTGACTGTTGCCGAGAATGTCCTCCTCGGCCGCTTGCCTCGTCGTGGCCCCATGGTTGATTGGGACTCCGTCTACCGTGACGCGCGGCTGCTATTAGCGCCGCTCGCCCCCCACCTCGATCCGCGACTCCCGGTTGCTGCCCTGCCCGTAGCAGAGCGTCAGGTGGTCGAGATCGCCCGTGCGCTCTCGCTTGACGCCAGCGTGATCGTGATGGACGAGCCGACCGCGGCGCTTAGCCAGCAGGAGGTTCGCCGTCTCTTCGACCTCGTCCGTCACCTAGCCAAACGCGGGGTTGCGATTATCTATATCTCGCACCGGCTCGACGAAGTCTTCGCCCTGGCCAATCGCGTAGCCGTCCTGCGTGACGGCGCACTCATTGGCGTTCGAGATGTGAATGAAACGAGCCGTGCCGAGGTCATCCGAGCCATGGTGGGCCGCAGTGTGGAGGAACTGTATCCGCGGCGGGAGTCGACGCCTGGCCAGCCGTGGCTCGAGGTGCGCGGCCTGTCGCGGGGCGGCAAAATCACGGAGGTCAGCTTTTCCGTATGCTCCGGTGAGGTCGTGGGGATCTTTGGCCTCATCGGATCGGGAGCCGACGTGCTCGTCAAAGCGCTATTCGGCGCCACACGGGCTGACCACGGCGAGGTTATCGTCGGTGGGCGTTCACTCGGCTTGCCGACGCCCGGCCGGGCTCGGCGCGCCGGGATCGCGTTGGTGCCGGCCGACCGGAAAGAGGAAGGTCTTGTCCTCGGCATGAGCGTCCGCGAAAACCTGAGCATGAGCACGCTTCCGAACCTCAGCAAATGGGGGTTCATCCGCCGCCGTGCCGAGCGGATCCGGGCGGAGGCGATGGTCCGGGAGCTGCGCATCCGCACGCCGGGGCTGGAGGAGGCGGTCGGTCGGCTGTCCGGGGGCAACCAACAGAAGGTCGTGCTGGGGAGGTGGCTGCAGGCACAACCGCGAGCCTTCGTGTTGGAGGAGCCGACTCGCGGTATCGATGTCGGGGCGAAAGTCGAGGTCTACCGACTGATAGAGAACCTTGCTGAGGGGGGCGCCGCGATCCTACTCGTTTCGTCGGAGCTACCGGAGATCCTCTCGATGTCGGATCGGATCCTGACCATCTGCGACGGTCACCTGACTGCCGAGTTCCGGCGAGGTGCGGTGACACAGGAGGAGGTCCTCGATAGTGCCATCGGACGAGCCACGGCCTAACCCGGCCGCACTCTCGGGCACGACCACACCGACGCGCCGGGATCATGCCGACTTAACGGCGCGACGGACGACGTTTACCCTCGTTGGTCTCTGGGACGCGGGGATCGGGCTGCTCGTCGTCTACGCGGCGATAGTCCTCGTCTTCTCGCAACTGTCGCAGTTCTTCCTGACGAAGAACAACTTCTTAAACATCGGGGTGGGCGTCTCGATCCTGGGCATCGTCGCTGCGACCCAAACCATGGTGATCATCGCGCGCGGCTTTGACCTGTCGGTCGGCTCGACCGTCGCGCTGTCGGGGGTGGTGACCGCCGAGATCCTGAATGCCGGCGGACCTGGCCCGGTCGCCGTGGTGGGAGCGATCGGAGTTGGGCTCGTGGTCGGCCTCGTCAACGGACTCCTGATCACCGTCGTCCGCGTGAACCCACTGATCACGACGCTGGCCATGCTGTCGATCGTCCGTGGTATCGCCTACGTTTGGACCGGCGCCTTGACACAGGTCTTCCCTGGGCCGAGCCTGCGCTGGTTGGGGACCGGCCGGGTGCTCTCGGACATCCCGATCTCTGTCCTGATCATGCTCGCCGTCTTCGCTGTCGTCTGGCTGACGCTGCGCTACACGACCTTCGGTCGGTACCTGTATGCAGTCGGCGGCAACCCGCGGGCGGCGTTGCTGGCCGGGATCGATGTCGGACGGGTTCAACTGGCCGCCTACCTCATCTCCGGCCTATCGGCTGGGATCGCTGGCGCGGTGCTGGCCGCCCAGCTCAGCGCGGGCAGCCCACAGGCGGCAACCGGGCTCGAACTGAGCGCCGTCGCGGCCGTCGTGCTCGGCGGTGCGAGCCTCGCCGGGGGGCGGGGACGCGTTTGGGGTACCCTGCTCGGTGCGTTGATCATGGAGACGTTGCGCAACGGGCTCGTGCTCACCGACGTCTCGTCCTTCTACCAGATGATCGCCTGGGGCGGGGTGCTGCTCCTCGCAGTGATCATCGACCAGCTGCGGCGAGGCGAGGCGACGTAACGTCATGGAGAGGGGAAGACTGTGCAACGGGTGGCATTTCGGTTGTGGGTCAAGCCCGAGCGACTGGCGGAGTACAAGCAGCTTCATCAGGCGGTTTGGCCGGAGCTTCTGGCTGATATGCGGGCGGCTTCGATCCGCAACTACTCCATCTTCGCGGACGGGCCTGAGCTCTTCGGCTATCTGGAGTGTGACGACTGGGAAGCCGCGAGTGAAGCCCTCGCCCGCTCCGACGCCAACCGCCGCTGGCAGGAATTCATGAGCGACTACCTCGCCACCCCGGTGGACCCTGAAGCCTCTGGGTCGCTTCGCCGGCTGGAAGAGGTCTTTCGGATGGACTGACGGCGCGGGCACGCCATGGTGCGCGTTCATCGGGTGGTGACACGTTTCCCGCCGCAGGCGAGGAGCTCAGCGGCCTTTGGGCAAGGATGTGACGAGGTAGCGAGAGGAGACTAGACGTGGCGATGGAGCGGGTCACAACTCCGCGAGTGAGGGTCGGTGTCTTCGGGATCGGCCTACATGCCTACTGGGAGCAGTTCCCGGGGCTCAAGCAGCGGCTGGAGGGCTACCAGGGGGAGGTTGAGGCCCGGCTCCGCGATGCCGGCGCCGACGTCATCTCCGCCGGTCTGGTCGACAGCCCTCCACTAGCACGGGAGGCCGGAGTCCAATTCGCTCGTCAGGATATCGATCTCATCATCTGCTACGTCGGGACCTACGCGACCTCCTCCCAGGTTGTACCGGCGGTGCGGGATGTAGGCCGCCCGGTGCTGGTCCTCAACCTCCAGCCGTCGTCGGCACTCGACTACGAGCGGACCGACACCAGTGAATGGCTAGCGAACTGCTCCGTCTGCTGTGTGCCGGAACTAGCCGGCGCCTTCACCCGCAGCGCCCTCGCCTTTAACGTCGTGAGCGGCCTACTGCGCCCTGCCGACGGCCCGGCCGGTGTCCGCGCCTGGCAGGAGATCGGCGACTGGGTGGCCGCGGCCGGCGCGGCGCGGGCACTGCGCACCGGGCGCCTCGGCTTCCTCGGTCACACCTACCCCGGCATGCTCGATCTCTACTCCGACTTCACGATGATTACCGGACAGACCGGGCTGCACGTCGAGCTGCTGGAGATGGACGATCTCCAAGCTCGGGTGGACGCGGCCAGCGACGCGCACGTCCAGCAGCACCTGGATAGGGCGCGGCAGCTGTTCGAGATCAGCGAGGATAGCCCGTCCGACCCGCTCGCTCGCGCACCCCACCCCGATGACCTAGCCCGGGCGGCGCGCGTCTCGGTCGGCCTAGACGCGCTGCGTCGCGACTTCGCCCTCGACGCCCTCGCCTACTACTACCGAGGCCTGGGCGGCAATGCGCAGGAGCGGCTCGCCGCCGGTCTGATCCTCGGCACCACCCTGCTCACCGGCCGCGGCGTGCCATGTGCGGGCGAGGGCGACGCCAAGACCGCGATCGCGATGCTGATCATGGACCGGCTGGGGGCCGGCGGCTCCTTCAGCGAGTTCTGCACGATGGACTTCATCGACGACTTCCTGCTGATGGGCCACGACGGGCCCTTCCACCCGGCCATCGCCGAGGGGCGGCCCATCCTGCGCGAGCTGGGCCTGTTCCACGGCAAGAGCGGCCACGGACTCTCCGTTGAGGCCCGGGTCAAGACGGGACCGGTGACGATCCTGACCGTCACTCAGACGGCGGACGGTCGCCTGAAGATGCTGACGGCCGAGGCGGAGTCGCGGCCGGGTCCCACCCTCCGCGTCGGCAACACGACCTCCCGGATCGCGTTTCCCCTTCCCCCTGCCGAATTCGTGAACCGTTGGTGCGATCACGGCCCCACCCACCACTGCGCCTTGGGTATCGGCCACCATGCCGCTCGCCTCGCCAAAGTCGGCCGGCTCCTCGGGCTGGAAGTGGCGCACGTATGCTGAGCATGGCATGCGACTGGGAAGGAGCATGTCCGCCTCGACCCAAAGTGTGGATAATAGGTAGCGTTAGGGTCCTGTCGGCTGATCTGCCGAGCGGCACTCCCGTGGCTCGCCTCCTGCGGCAGTTGGTTAGTGCGCCGATGACCAATCCCTCGGGCTGGGCAGAGGGAGTTAAGCGCGGCGATGTGCCACGGTGACCGATGATGCGCCACTTGGAGCTCGATGAAGGGGTTGCCACGATGAAGTGGGACACGGTCCGCCTGGTTCTCCCCCTCCTCCTGCTTCTCAGTCTAGGCACGGTCCCGGCTGCAGTGCGCTGGTTGCCTGTGTCCGCAACCGTGCCGGAGCCTCCACCGGCTCGGGAACAGGCCACGCCGGGGACGCCGGCGTGTCGTGGGCTCAGCCCCGCCTGGGTCGAGCTGGGGGCGGGGGTCGGCGAGAATGGATCTGCCGTCTCGCGGGACCGCGTCTACAGCGTCAGCGATGGCACACTCGCGGTCCTCGTCATCACCACCGCTGTGAACGACGAGGGCGCGCCGATCGCCCTCGACTTCGTCGCGAGTCTCGGCGTCGATGCCGCCATCGTGGAGTCCGACATCGGCGCCACCGTCTACCGATACCAGCCCCCGGCCCTCAGCGGCGCCGGTCTCAGCGGACCAGCAGAGCGTGGCATTCGACTTATCTCGTTCTGCTACCGTTCGGAGGCATCGACGGCGCCGACGCCTGGAACGCCGATCCCCCCGGCGGAAGTGCCGAAGGCCACGGTGGCCGTGCGCGCGACCCAAACCGCGGCAGTACGCGCGACCGCTACCACAATTGGCTCCCTCATGGCGACGGCAACCGCCGCCCTGGAAAATGCCGCGCAGACAGCTGCCGCAAACGGCTCGGCAGTCGCCGAGGCGCAGGCAACCGTGGCGAGCGT
The DNA here is from genome assembly GCA_035936495.1 of Thermomicrobiales bacterium. Classification (GTDB taxonomy): domain Bacteria; phylum Chloroflexota; class Chloroflexia; order Thermomicrobiales; family UBA6265; genus DASYWB01. Next base: position 4,188 of record DASYWB010000330.1, on the reverse strand, counting down.
GATGACGACGGCGACGCGGGAGGCTATCGCCCAGACCACCGCCGAAGCCCGCGCGGAGCGGGAAGCAATGGCGACGATGGCGGCAGCGGCAACTCAGGCGGCGTCGATCGCTGCCGAGCTGGCGACCGCGGATGCACAGACCACTGCGGCAGCCGCCGCCGCGCAGGCGACCGTTACCAGCCTTGTCGGCCAAGCGGCGGCGCTGGAGCTCACGGTCGCCGCCCAGGCGACGCGGATCAGCGCCGCCAGCACCACCGCCACCGCCCGCGCGGCAAGCGACGCGACGGCCGAGGCACGCGCGGCCTCAGGCCGGGCGACGGCTCAAACCGAAGCCACCGCGGCCCAAGCGACCATCGCCGGGCTTTCGACCCAGCAGGCGTTGGCGGCTCGCACCGCGACCGCGGGTGCGCTCCCAACCGCGACGGCCACCCCGAGCTTCGTGCCTCCGGCGACGCCCGTACCCGATGTGCTCTATGCGGCAGACACGGCAAGGGAGTTCGACGGATGGGACCTGCCCCCGGGCTGGACGCGGGAGGACGGAACGCTTGCCGCCGACGGCACGAGCAGCGAATGGGCGGTGCCCACCTATCAGGTGGAGGACCTCGATGACTACGCCGTGGAGGCCGAGATACGCGTCGTGAGCGAGCCAGATTGCCAACGGAACTTTGGAATCGGCGCACGCGGCACGGACGCCGGCTACGTCGCCGCCGGCGTCGAATGGCGGTGTCGGCCTGCCGCCAGCCTTTGGGCTGGACAGGATCTGGTCTCCAACGCATCATTCGACCCCGGCCGTGACTGGCATACATACCGGCTTGAAGTGCGGGGTGACACGATCAAGCTCTTCATCGATGGGGTGCTCGTCGTCGAGGCGACTGACGATCGCTATCCGAGCGGCGGCGAAGTCGCCCTATGGAGCAATGGCGTTCGGCTCAACGTTCGCAGCTTCGTGGTCACGACGTTGCCGCCCCGGTCCTGATCCGGATCGTCGCACCCTGGGACGATGCGGGATTGCCCGCGACGGGGCGCGAGCAGGAGGTTCACCAATGCTGCGGGACGGCAGGTCGACCGCCGTGTGCTTCGTCGCGAGCCTGATCATGCTGCTGGCGTTGGTATCATCCGCATCGAGTCCCACCGCTGCCAGCAAGGCCCTGGCCGGCCCGGCGCTCCAGGTGCGCGGCGGGCGACCTATGCCGGGGGCGGGATCGCTGAAACCTGGGTCCAGCGTCGAGCTCGGGCCATCCATGGACGCGATCATCGTGGACCGTTCGCAGGGCTTTGGGGTACCGGCCACCGACGGGGACCGGCAGGGCGTGGAGGTTCGGCTCCGAGAGCGGCACAATTCCGGCGTCTCGGGGATGGCGACATTAAGCGTGAATGGCGACAGGACCGTCGTGATCGTCACGCTCGAGGGAACGCTGGCGACCTATCCGGTCCACGTCCATCGCGGGACGTGCGATCGCCTTGACCCGATGCCGATCTATCCGCTGACCGATGTAGCCCCCAACCGCGCGTCGACGACGACCATCGGTACCCCACTGCGGAGGCTGCTGAGCGGCGAGTACGCGATCAATGTCCACCAGCCGGCGCACGACCTGGAGTCCCTCCGGGACCCCCGCAACTATGTGGCCTGCGGCGAGATCACGAGCATCGGCGTAGACCCGCTCCCAGGCGTCACGCCTATGGTGGGACTGCCGACCTCAGGCACGGGGGCCGCGGCGGACGGGAGCAGCGGGCAGAGGGTGGCATGGGGCGGGCTCGGTATCCTGATCATCGCCGTCGCCAGCGGCGGCCTGCTGGCGCGCCGTGGAGCTCGGCGGCCCTGATGGTGCCCGCCGACCGCAGCCCGAATCGACCACGGCGTGGAGCGGGAGGATGCTAACCGACATCGTGCTCCGTGTCTTGGTGGTGGCAGCGCTGCCGCCACCGCCGGAGCCGGGAGCCGACCCGGGAAGCGGTGGTGACCAAGTTCTCCCGCTCGTCGCGCTTGGTTTGGTGATTGCCGCAGGCGTCGCCCTCGCCGTTGGCGTGCGAAGCCGCCGATCGGCCGCCACCAGGCAGCGGCGTGCATCCGGAGCATCGCCGATCTACAGGATCGAGCACTGGCGCGACGGCGAGGCCACGATCCTGGCCTACTGCGACACTCCCTCGGCCAAGGAGGGCGTACTGCTCGTCCACGCCTCGAGGCTGCAGGCTCGTGGCGGAAGGGGTGCAGTCGTCTTGGTCGAGCAAGCCAGCGACCACATCGCCATCCTCCGCCCCCTGTGATTGGAGGCTCCGCCCGGTCAAGCCGCTGGTATTCCTGCGCTTCCTGCTCGCCATGCGCCATGTCATGCCCCCCAGCACGCCGCCCCACTCAAGCGGTTCTGAGAGACGTTGTGCGATGGCGGTCTAGCCGTAGCGGGCAAAGAAGGTCGCTGCGCCGGCGACTTCGGCAGCTAACGGTTCCTCCACGTTCCAGTCGGAAGGTCGGCAAATAGGACGTTTGGCGTTCCCCTCCAGAATTACGAGGATGGACCGTATGATGGTGAGTAGCATAGGAAGCGGGCCGGACTAAAATATTTGAGGACGCAGCCAACACAGCAACAGCGCCGTACGTTGGCCAATGGGCAACAGACCACGTATGAAGCCCGCATCACCGGGATCGAGCGGTATCGTCCCGGTGTAATCAAGGTTGTGAGTGAGGCACATGCCGGGGACATCGTGCGTGTCCACGGCGTCCCCCGGTTGCAGATTGACGACATGCTGGGCCAGGTACTCGCGGAAACCTCGATTGCCCAGTTCCAACGGCCGACGCTTGAGAGCGTGGTTCGTGCGATTGACCCAGCCGATGAGACCCGGCTCTATGCCGCGTTGGAGCAACTGGAGGAGCAAGATCCTCTGATCAGCGTCCGGCGTGGCCACCGGGATTCCAGTATCTCGCTCCGTCTCTATGGCGAGGTTCAGAAGGAGGTGATCGAGGACACGCTCCATAACGATTATGGCGTGCCACCGCCTTCCGTCGCGCGGCGCGCTGCCGGCGCTGGTCCGTCCGCTGCACTGCTGCACGCTCACGCGCCAGCTCGGTTATCAGCCCCTACCGCTCAGCTGAGCGATGCGCACGCCCCTCTGCTTCCACCTCTGTCCTGGTATCCACTTCCACCGCGTGCTCAGCCTTCGCCTCTTCATGTGCCCCGACGTCGCTTGCCCTCCGCTGGGCGATCTCCTCCAGATGCGGCTCACGCCCATAGATGACCACCGTATCGCCTTCGCTGAACACGAAGTCCGCGGGCGGGGCGCCAACATACTCGCCGGACGGCTGCACGATGCCGAGCACCAGCAATCCCTCGGCGGAGATGCCCAGCGAGCCGAGCTGCCGACCATCCAGCCAGCCCCCACGGCGAACCTCAAGTTCCGCCACACGGTAGTCCTCGCGCAGGTGCAACAACGCGGCGTAGTCGCGCAAGACCAGCGTCGTCGAACGGCTCAGGGCGCGCTGGATGATTGGGATCAGCATCCGGTTGAACCACCCGCTCCGGGACAACGCGACGAGGGCGGTCAAGCCGAGGACGATGATCAGGAGGCGATCCGGGGCTTGTTCCTCCGAGCCGACGAAGGAGAGGATCAATGAGGTGATCACCGTGATGGCGCCCGCACTGCCGGCGCGGATCAGCAGGGCGATGATCTTGCGCCGCTCGGGAGTCTCGACGGCCAGCTCCGACTCGCCGGTCGTGAAGCCGGCACCGGAGAACGCGGACAGCGCCTGGAAGGAGGCTGCGTCGCGCGACAGACCCGTCATCATCAGTGCGACGGCACCGATGCGGACGACGAGCATGGATAGCGAGAGAATGGCGAGGAGCGAGATGACGGCAAACATCGCGCGGTGTCCCTTCTGCTCCGGGATCGATGTCCCGACGGGCTGTGAGTACTCTTATCGTGGTCGCGCACTTTGCCACAACGGACGGCACTCATCCTACGGGTTCGCGATGAGGTCGCTCGCCGCGATGTGGCGAGCGTAGCCCGTTTTGGTCCATGCAGTGTGGCATGCCCGACCGCTGGTGGCCCGGGCATTCGGCGGCAGTGCTCCGCCTCCCCAGCGGTGCCCCGGTTGTCGAGCATTTCACTGCCGGGTAGGCAGCGGGGAGCCATCGACTGTGGAGCACGTGACCATCGTCCTCGCCGTCTTCGGCAGCGCTATCCTGCTCCTTCTGC
>DASYWB010000329.1:0-2408 GCA_035936495.1 Thermomicrobiales bacterium | reverse complement strand
TCAAATGGCGGCAACGTGATTTGCCCGTCAATTGCAACCGTGACTGAGAGCGGCCCGCCGTGCGTCAGCAGCGGGGTGAGGATCAGATCTCCCGGCGGGAATGAGCCGTTGGCGGAGAGGGTGACGGCCTTGGCCACGGCTTTGCCGGTGTTGAGGATGACGAGAATCGTCTCGCCATCCGCTTGCCGGAGGTAGGCGGCGACCGAGCCGGAAATGGTTTCCAGGGGAACGAAGCTGCCGTGGGAGAGCGCGGGATGGGTGGTGTGGAGGTGGATCAGGCGGCGGTAATGGTTGAGCAGGGAGGCTCGGTTGTCCTCCTGGGCGGCGACGGTGACCGTGCCGGCGTCGTCCTGGAGTGGTTCCCAGGGGGTGCCGGTGGTGAAGCCGCCGCCGGGCGTCGCGTCCCATTGCATGGGGGTCCGGAGACGCTCGTCCGGTTTGGTGCCGGTCATGCCGATCTCTTCGCCGTAATAGACGAATGGAAGACCGGGCATCGTCAAGAGGGCGGTCGCGGCCAGCTTGGCCTCCTGCACGTCGCCGCCGAGGGTGGTCATCGTGCGCGGCTGGTCATGGTTGGAGAGGAACGGTGCCCAGCGCTGATCCGGTAGCTCCTCGATGGTCTCGGCAGTGATTGTCATCAGGCCGCCAGCGGTGCCATAGTTGGCGGCGCTAACGATTTGCTGACCTATCTCAAAGTGGAAATAGAGATTGAGCTGGTCGGGATAGTACTCGTTGAGGAGAAAGGTGCTGGCGCCGAAGATCTCGCCGATGGTGACGGCGTCGGGCGCGTTCCGGTCGAGCCAGGCACGGTACTCGCGGAGCCACTGGTGAGTCGCCGGGGTGTTCTCTTGGACGCGGCCCTCTTCGATCAGGTGCTTGATCGCGTCGAGGCGGAAGCCGTCGGCGCCCATCTCGTTCAGCCAGAAGGCGCTGATCCGCCGTGCCTCCGCGGTCACGGCCGGGTTGCGGTAGTTGAGGTCCGGCATGCCCTCCCAGAAGACGCCGTAGTAGTACTCGTCGGAGACAGGTGACGTGTGCCAGGCCTCGGCGCCCCAGGGGCCGGGATAGGCGGGGTCTTCCGGCTCGAAGATGTACCACTCGCGGTAGGCCGAGGCGGGGTCGCGCAGAGCCTCTTGGAACCAGGGGTGCTGGCTGGAGGTGTGGTTGAGGACGAGATCGAGGATGACGCGGATGCCGCGGGCGTGGGCGGCGTCGAGAAAGGCGCGGAAGTCGTCGAGCGTGCCGTAGTCCTGTTCGACCGAGTAGTAGTCGGTGACATCGTAGCCGTGGTAGCTGGCGGCCTCCATGATCGGCATCAGCCAGATGCAGGTGGCGCCGAGGTCCGTTTGCGTCGCCGGATCACCGTCGCTGACGTAATCGAGGCGGTCCGTGAGTCCCTGGAAGTCACCGATACCGTCGCCGTCCGAGTCGGCGAAGGAGCGGACGAAGATCTCGTAGCAGACGGCGTCGTCGGACCAGTTGGAGTTATCCGGACGCGTAGATGCGAACGGTGGGGGAGGGAGGGGTGCCTGTTGGGCCGCGAGGGCGGTGTTGCTACCGAACGTGATAATGAGGAGCAGGAGGAGGGCGAGGAATCGGCGCGGAGCGTGGTGCATACCGGAGTCTCCTACGAGCGAGCGCGGCTGGGGAGCGGACGATGCACCGCGTCGCCCCTGCATGGGGGGATAGTCGGGACCCGGTGCATATGCTGATTCTACCGTTCACGCATATCTCGCCATCCAGCCCGGCCAGCGTTTCGTGGGATCAACATGCAGGCGACTGTCGGGTTGCACGCTGAGCGGCGCCGGGTTGGAGAGGGTGCCGAGGAAACGGCCTTCGTTGCGGCTGCGCCAGGGGATAGCGACGGCAAGGCGGCGACGCCAGAAGGTGGCGAGATCTCGTTGGACGGGCACCCGTCGGGTGCCCTGCTTCAGACCCGGGCGTATCCTGTTGGAAAGACCGCCCGGCCGCCACGCCGCGTTCGGCAACCCTCGGCGCTTCCGTCTGGAAACGCCGCCGTGTCGCCAATCCTCGTGCGCCCCGGCCAAGTGTGGCGCTGGGACGCCGTCCGACCAGGGGCCGCCGCGGCCGGATACCAGGCACAGCCCACCACATGGCCGGCCGTGCCCCTGCACTTTCCTTCCGGCCTTCAGTCCGCGGCGTCCTTGAGCGGGTAGTCGTGTGCCTTGCGGCCCTCGGCGCCGTCGTAGTCGTGGCTGGATTTGAAGGGCTCGAAGTCGCCGCCGGCAACCGAGGCGGTGCGGGCCAGGATATCCGCTTGCTCGGCGTCGCTGAGCGGAGTGAAGCCGCGGGCGACGGCGAGATTGGCCGCGAGGACCTCGGGCGTGTTCATGCCGGAGATGACGGTCGCGACCGGCTGGCTCATCGCGTAGCGCAGGGCCTCCTCG
>DASYWB010000328.1:0-9011 GCA_035936495.1 Thermomicrobiales bacterium | reverse complement strand
CCGAGGGCATGAATGATCTCTGGCGGCATGGGTTGCCCCGAGACCGGGAAATTCTCGATCGCCCGTTGCGTCTGGGCGGCGTAGAGCGCGTCCTTAGGCAATCGGACCTCGCCCATCGTATCGCGCTCGACCCGGTATTCCCTATCTGACGCTTGGCCTGCCTTGGTCACCACCATCGTTCTTCCTCATCCATCCATTGAGAAACGACATTTGACGTCGAAAGAGATCCGTCACGATGGTAGCACTCTCCCAGTCGGAAGGCGCGGACATGGGATCATTTCCTGTCCAATATGGTTGGCGCCCCGAGCAGTTGACCACGGCCTCCACGACGGGTAGGCTTGGCCAGGAGTGAGCGATAGGAGAAACACCATGGTTGATACCGGCCCGCGGGCGGCGCTACTGGCTCCGGAGGTGGAGACGCGGCCGGGTTTCGGCCAGCGCCTTCATGATGCCGCTCAAGCCGCGGGGAGCCTCGTCTGCATCGGCCTCGATCCGAATCCGGAACGCCTGCCGCCCCACGCCTGGGATCCGAACGACGTCACCGGCAGCATCGTCCGCTTCAATAGCGCCCTCATTGAAGCCACCGCCGATCTCGTCTGCGCCTACAAGCCCAACCTCGGCTTCTACGCCGCCCTGGGCGAAGATGGCATCGCCGCCCTCGTCGCCACGCGGCGTCTGATTCCGCCCGCAGTCCCGGTGATCCTCGACTGCAAGGTCGGCGATATCGGCGAGACCGCCAGAGGGTACGCCCGGGGCTACTTCGATGCCTGGGGGTTCGACGCCATCACCGTCAATCCGTATCTGGGCGAAGACAGCCTGGAGCCCTTCCTGTCCTACGGGGACCGTGGCGTGCTCGTCGTCTGCAAGACCAGCAACCCTGGCAGCGGCGACCTCCAAGACCTGTCCGTGAGCGAGCGTCAACCGCTCCACTCCTCACCCGAAACCGGGAGCGCCCAGGCCGAGCGGCCCCTGTATCTCACCGTTGCGGACCGCTCTGCGATCTGGAACACACGCTACCCGGCCACCGTCGGCCTCGTCGTCGGCGCGACCTATCCGGGTCAGCTCGCGGAGATCCGCGCCCACTGCCCCGACCTGCCGATCCTGCTCCCCGGCGTCGGCGCCCAGGCCGGCGATCTCGACGCTGCCCTCCAAGCCGGTTTGGATAGCGACGGCATGGGCCTCGTGGTCTCGTCATCGAGGACCATCATCTACGCTAGCAATGGTCCGGACTTCGCCATCCACGCTCGCCAAGCTGCCATCGACCTACGCGACGCGATCAACGCGGTTCGAGTCACGCCACACATTGAGAGGTCCGCCCGGAGCGGCGCCTGACGGAGCCGACCATGCCCCGGCCCTTCCCGATTCGCATCTCTCCTCTCGACATCGTTCTCCCCCTCGCGCTCTTCGCGATCACCCTCTGGCACCTGCTGCCCGCGGTCGAGACCACCCCGTTCCATCGGGATGAGGCACGCTGGGTCCACCGGGTCTACTACCTACGGGAATGGCGCGATCCACTCGGCCCGCGCTGGCAAGACAGCGGCTACGACGTCGGCACCGGCTCGTGGGACGAGCGCTTCCGGATGAGCGGTCAGCCGCCTCTGGCGCCATACCTGTTCGGTCTCGGGCTGCTCGCCCAGGGCCGGGATTTGACCACCAATGGCTTTTGGAACATGGACCGGGACGACGCCTGGAACACCGCCGAAGGCAACATGCCGGATCCGGCCGATCTCCGCGCGGCGCGCCGGACGAACGTCGTCATTGCCGGCCTGATCGTGGTCGCCGCCTACCTCCTCGGCTCCCACCTGATCAACCGCACTGGCGGCGTGGCTGGCGCGATCGTCCTCATCTTCCACCCGTTGCTGTCCGACGCCGCCACCCGCGCCTGGGCGGACCCAGCCCTCGTCCTCTGCGTCGCCCTCGCGGCGCTGGCGGCATACGCGCTCGGCCAGCATCCGACCTGGCCTCGCGCCCTGCTGCTCGGCGCGCTCTTGGGTCTCGGCGGCGCCGCGAAGCTCAGCCCGCTCCCCGTCGCGGTGGGGATGGCCGGTGCCGGTCTGCTCCTCCTCATCTTGGGCCGGCAATCGACGCGCTCGGCATCGCTGACGAGGGTATCTGAACAGATCAGGCCCGGCATGCCAGCGACTGACGTCCGCCGCCTGGGGTGGATGCTGCTCACCCTACCAGTCGTCGCCTGGTTCACCTTTGTCGCGGCCTATCCCTATCTCTGGATCAACCCCGTCACGCAAACATACCGGCTCTTCGACTTCCGGGCCGACTCGTTCACGTCCCAAGGCCACGCCTGGCCGAATGCCGCTGTCGAAACGCGAACCGAGGCGCTGGATCGCGTCTGGACGCTGCTGACCGCGCGATGGGCGAGCACCGGTGGCTGGTTGGCGGATCGCCTCGGCACCGGGTTGCCTCTGCGCTACGCCGACCTGCTCCTCGCCATCGCCGGCGCCGCGATGCTCATCCTCCTCGTCCGCCGGCGAGGCCTCGCCAGCGGTACGGGCCTCGCCACGTTGCTCCTCAGCGGACACGTTGCCTTGACGATCCTCGCCATGCGGGTCGATTACGCCCGCTACCACCTTCCGATCGTTCTCACCGTTGCGGTGTGCTGTGGCGTCTTCATCGGCACGGCGTGGCAGGTCGTCTCCGCGCACGCGGCCAGCTACCGCTCCTGGCCCATTCTCAAGCCGTCCGTGCCTACCAGCGAACGCTAAGCGGCCGGGTTTTCCGTGGCCGGGCACTCACCGTGCGTGCTAGTCTTGCGGACAACGATGGCCATCGTGCAGTGGTCGCGCCCGGCGGTGGGAAGCGTCGGGCGAATTCAGGAATGAGGGGATGGGTCAGCATGCGGGCGTTCTCGGGAAACCGGCCTGGCGGGGCCGGGATTCGGCGGTGGTGGGTTCAAGGGGCGATGAGCTTGGCGCTGCTCATGATGGCGCTTCCCCTTCAGCTTGCCGGAGCCAATGGGGTTCCAACTCCGCCTGTCGTTCCCTATTTCGAGGCCAACGCCGCCGTCGAGCTCGGCCTCCCCGTCGAAATGGTACCGCCGGACCTGGGTGCCACCTCCATGCAGGTGTACGTCGAATCTACGGCTCACACGGTCGGTGGATGGATGCTGGACTACTGGCGTGCCAATGGGGGCGACTCCGTCTACGGCAACCCGATCAGCGAGCCGTTTGCCGCTGGGGGCTACTATAGCCAGGCCTTCGAGCGTGGGATCTTCCAGTTCTACCCGGAGCTCCTCTGGACCGAGCTTCCCGCCATGAGTCTCATGCCCCTCGGTCAAACGGCACTCGACGCCCGCGCCGGGGCCTTCCGTTTGGACGGCCGCCGGGCTGGCGGCGGCGGCGACCGGCGCGCTGCCGCCTGGCTCCCGCTCGACCCGACCGGTGCGGAAGCGACCGTCGCCGCGACGTCCGGCGTCTACGACGAGCTGACCGGCCACACGATCACGGGCGAGTTCTACGACTGGTATGAGGATCACGAGGGAGCGTTCTATCTCGGTTCGCCCTTGAGTGAACCGCTGAGCGAGCGGGGCCAAGAGGTTCAGTACTTCGAGCGCGGATTGCTATTGGACGGCAAGCGCGGTACGTGGCTCGCACCATTGCCCCGCGAGATGACCTGGGATCGCCGCCTCGACATCGAAACGGCTCCTGTTGCCCAGGACGACCTCCCCACGTTCGCCGAGACGCTCTTCGTCACCACCCCCAATCCCGCACCGGTCAACGACGAGGATGCCACCGGCCGTAAGCGAATCGAGATCAGCATTCCTGACCAGACCATCCGCGCCTATCAAGGCCACAATCTCGTCATGGAGTCGCTCATCAGCACCGGTATCGAGCCGAATGACACGGAGACCGGCGTGTTCCACGTCCGCATCAAGCGAGAGCTTGAAGACATGAGCGGATTCACCGACAGCACCGGCGAAGTGATCGCGCTCGACGACCAACCGGAGGAGGACGACTTCGTCGGAAACCTGGAGGAGTACGACGTGGAAGACGTTCCGCATGTCCTCTACTTCAACCAGGAAGCCGAGGCGCTCCATGGCGCCTACTGGCATAATAATTTCGGCACCCCGATGAGTCACGGCTGCGTCAATCTACCCCTCGACGTCGCCGCGTTCATCTTCGAATGGGCTCCCCTCGGCACGGAAGTCTGGGTTCACGAATAGTCGGAAGTCGGAAGTCGATGAGAGTGTAGGCCACCCGACAAAGTGGTCTTCAGTCTACCGCCTTTTGTCTTCTGACTATCGTCTTCCGACTACAGGCTACCGAACGTACCGGTGCCAGCCCGCGTACCGCTGCATCACAGGCCCGCGTGGGATGCTCAACGCGATCAACGCAACTCCAATAACGACGTCGTTCCACGTCGTTGCGGTCGTTGCACCCTCCAAGATCCATGGCGCCAGCGCCAGCCACCCTCCGAACAAGACGTTCACGTAGCGAAAGGGGCGGATGACCTCCGCCATCGCACTGACCGCCACGACGGCGACCAGCGGGCCGACGAGGAAGTCACTGTTCGCCACTACTCCCTCCGCTCCAAGCGCCACCGGGGCCCTCATCAGCCAGAAACCGAGGAAGGCGCTGATGAGCAGCGTGAGTGGCACGGTCACGCCGCGAACAGCCACCTCCACCACCTCACCCACCGATGAGTGCCACCCCGTCACCTCTTCATACATCCCGGCCTCGCCACTGTCGATCGTTCCTCCGTGCCAAACGTTGGTCCACAGTGGCTTGCCCTCTCACCGGATCCGCAACATGAATTGTCCCATCGCCGCGACTTCATCAACCGCGAGCGGGATCATCAGGAGCATGAGGAGGGCGGTCGCGAGACACAGCTTACACCACGTCCCCACCATGACCGGCTGCAGAATCACGAGCACAATACTGGTGATCCACAGGGGAATCACGAGAACCCCGAACTTCAGCACCATCCATGGCATCATCCGCCATCGCTGGTGTCCGCCCATGAACCCTGAGAGCGCTTCGAGCATGTAGGAGAATGCGCCGAATCCCGCGTCCGACACCGGCCAGGCCCGCGAGACCGTCGAGTTCAGGACGCGCTCGGTTCCATTGCCAAAGAACGGGTCCCACGCGTGTTCCGTATGCCCAAGCTGGCGAGCGGCCAGATAGCGCGCGATGATGAAGAAGCTGATGAATTCAAGAGCGATCACGGGCGCGCGCTGCAATCAGCTCGACGGGTTGTACGACCAACCGGGCGGTATGTCTGGTCCACTCATCATCCGCATCCCCGGCACCGGGAATGAGGATCGATAATGCGATGATCCAGGCGCCGATGAAGCTGTTCGTCGCGTAGGCAACCGCGGTCGGCGCCCAAAAGACCAGCGGCGCAACCAGCAACCAGATGCCAACGAAACAGTTCGCCCACCGTGCCCAGCCGCGATCCGGCGAGAGCGAAAGCCCTCCGAACACGATGATTAGGGCGCCGCTCACGACATTGCTCACCGAGAGCCGCAGGTCACGTTCCGCCACGAGCCATGGACTGGATGCGAGCCAGAGCCCAAGCGCCATCGCCGCGAAGTTCACCCAGAGTGTCCGCTGATGCCGTTCGCGCATCATGTGTTGTCCCATGGCTTTGCCCGGTTCACCGCCGCCGTCCGCGCCTCCATGCTCCATTGATTCCTCTTGCATAGCTGTCCCGGCGCTCCCTCTAAAACGTGTGTCCTCACACCTTGAGTCAACCGCATACCACTCGACCGGTCCGCACCGATACTCGTGCTCTCGTCACAGACGTGGTGCCGAACGATGCCACGAGATATAGGAACCAAATGGGGCAGCCGTCCCAGATGTCGGGCCAGGTCGGGAACAGAGGGGACCGTCGTTCTTGTTCCCACCTACCCTCCGTGCTACCATCGAGAGCGAATTGGACTCGGTGAAACTCGCGCTCACGTCGCTCGTAGCGACATGAGGTCGCGGGTGAAAGAGGGGTAGCGGGCGAGCTTTGAGCGCACCGTCGTCGGCATCAGCATCACTGGAAGGCTCGAACCCTGAGCGGGCCGCGACGGTTGCCCTCGCCAATCAGAAAGGTGGTGTCGGCAAGACGACGACGGCCGTCAACACCGCGGTCATCTTAGCCAGCGCGGGCTATCGCATCCTCCTGGTGGACCTCGACCCCCAGGGCAACGCCACCTCTTCCCTCGGCATCGACAAAGCCGACCTCCTCTACACATCCTACGATGTGTTGGTCGATGCCCTACCACTCGGCCAGGCCGTCGCCGTGACGGACCGCCGCAACCTTGATCTGGTGCCCGCGACCGCCAATCTCGCCGGCGCCGAAGTCGATCTCGTCCCGTTATCGAGGCGAGAGCAACGGCTCGCCAATGCGCTGCAATCTGTCAAAGAACGCTATCAGCTCATCCTCATCGACTGCCCGCCTTCCCTCGGATTGCTCACCGTCAATGGGCTGACGGCGGCCGATTCGGTCGTCATCCCGATCCAATGCGAATTCCTCGCGCTGGAGGGAGTCAGCCAACTCGTCACCACGATCGACCTCGTCCGTCGCGGCCTCAATCCGACCCTGGAGATTCTCGGCGTGTTGCTCACCATGTACGACGGGCGGACCCGGCTCTCCACGCACGTCGTCCAGGAGGTCCGGCAGTTCTTCGGAGAGAAGGTCTTCGACGCCATCATCCCGCGCTCGATCCGGCTCGCCGAGGCACCAAGCTTCGGTCAAGCCATTCCGGAATACGATGCCTCCTCACGAGGCGCGATTGCCTATCGCCAATTCGTCGAGGAGTTGAAGGGACGTCTGGGATTGCCCGCGCCAGTGTCGCCTACCGCGGCCACGATGAGGAGTAGTCAGCCAACAGGCATCAGCGGCTCGTAACAGGTCCGGTCCATACACACGCGGCATCGGCACGACCATACGGTTAGCAAAGGGGAAAGCGACATGAGCGTCATCACACGGACATCACCGGAAACCATCACCACCAATGGTCGTAGCGACTCCACGGCGGGGCACCTTGCTCACGTCGAAACCGCCGGCAGCGGCACGCTTCGCGACGATAAATTCACGGGACTTGGCCTGACCTTCGACGATGTCCTCCTCATCCCGGCGCACTCCACCGTGCTCCCGGCCCAGGTCAGTACTGCCACGCGCATCGCCGGCGACATCACCCTCCATATCCCGATCGCCTCCGCCGCCATGGATACCGTCACCGAGGGTCGCCTGGCCATCGCCTTGGCGCGAGAGGGCGGCATCGGCATCATCCATCGCAACATGTCGATTGCCGAGCAGGCCGCCGAGGTCGACAAGGTCAAGCGATCTGAATCGGGCATGATCGTCGAGCCCGTCACCCTCGGACCGGATGAGCCGGTCAGCGCGGCGTTGGACGTCATGGAGCGTTACCATATCTCCGGTGTGCCAATCACCGAGCCAGACGGCCGCCTGGTCGGCATCTTGACCAACCGCGACCTCCGCTTCATCGAGGACGTCGCCCAACCGATCCGGGACGTGATGACCAGCGACGGCCTGATCACCGCCCCCGCTGGAACGACCTTGGAAGAAGCCAGCGCGATCCTGCACCAGCACAAGGTCGAAAAACTCCCCGTCGTGGATGACCGCGGCTACCTCACCGGCCTGATCACGGTCAAAGACATCCAGAAGAAGATCCAGTTCCCCAACGCGACCAAGGACGCCCGTGGCCGCCTCCGGGTCGGCGCCGCCATCGGCGTCGGTGCCGATGCTCACGAGCGAGCCGCGGCGCTCGTCGCCAAAGGCGTCGATCTCCTCGTCATAGACATCGCCCACGGGGACTCGGCGGCGGTCCTCGCGTTGGTAGGCCAGCTCAAGCGCCGGCTCAACGTCACCATCGTCGCCGGGAACGTGGCGACGGCCGCCGGTACGGAGGCGTTGATCGAAGCCGGTGCCGACGCGGTCAAGTGTGGCGTCGGACCAGGCAGCATCTGCACCACCCGGATCGTGGCCGGTACCGGCGTGCCGCAGATCACCGCGATCTGGAATTGCGCAAACGCCGCCGCCCGCCACAACATCCCCGTCATCGCCGATGGCGGTATCCAATACTCGGGTGATGTCGCCAAGGCGATCGCCGCGGGCGCCGATGTCGTCATGCTCGGCAGTCTCTTTGCCGGCGTCGACGAGAGCCCAGGCGAAGTCGTGTTGTACCAGGGCGAGCGGTTCAAGGAATATCGGGGCATGGGATCGCTGGGCGCGATGAAGGCGCGCTCGTTCTCCAAGGACCGGTACTCCCAGGAAGGCGTCGGCAACGTCCAAAAGCTCGTGCCGGAAGGCATCGAGGGCCGGGTGGCCTATAAGGGACCGCTGAGCGCCATTGCCTACCAGTTGGTCGGCGGCCTCCGCTCTGCCATGTTCTATGTCGGCGCGGCCGACATCGCCGCGCTCAAGCGTGACACCCAGTTCGTCCAGATCACCAACGCCGGCCTCCGCGAGAGCCACCCGCACGACGTCTCCATCACCAAGGAAGCTCCAAACTACCGCTCGAACAGCTAACTCCAGGGAGACCGCCCATGGTCACCAAACACCGATTGCTGACGTATGAGGACTACGCCGCCCTCCCCGAGGATGGGCCACGCTACGAGCTCATCGGAGGGGAACTCTACGAGATGCCCGCACCCGCCCGGGTTCACCAGGAACTTGTTGCTCGGCTCTTCATATTGCTCCGGACATTTGTTTCAGCTCGGCACCTGGGCAAGGTCTATATGGCGCCCTTCGATATCCGACTGTCGCCACATGACGTCGTTCAGCCTGACATCCTCTACGTCAGTCGCGAACGCGCGAAGGGTTACGGCCCGAATTACCTCATGGGCGGTCCAGACCTGGCCGTCGAGGTCCTTTCTCCCTCCACTCGCCAGCGCGACCTGACCGTCAAGCGCGACCTCTACGCCCTTGCGGACGTCCGTGAGCTCTGGTTTGGCGACGTCGAGGCTCCGAGCCTCCAAATCCTCGCTCTCCGCGACGGTCAATACGTCCCCATTCCGGAGACGAACAGCATCATCGAGTCCACT
>DASYWB010000327.1:0-24106 GCA_035936495.1 Thermomicrobiales bacterium | reverse complement strand
AAGCGTGTCAAGACGCGCTCCGGCTCCCCGGCCTCCACGAGATGCAGGTCGAACGGTGTGACCGGGTCGGACACCGCGCAGACGAAGCGGCGACCGTCCGCGGCGGTCAGATCCAGGTCGAACGCCGCGATGCGCCGCATGCCCGTGGTCAACGCTGTCACCTCACCCCCGGCAACCGCCGCACGAAAGACGTGCGTCTCGCCCTCTACTCCGGCGACGAAGAGGATACTCTCGCCCTCTGGAGCCCAGACTGGCGATTGCGTGGGGAAGCTCCCTACATCGGTGATCGTCCCATCGCCGACGCCCGGCTCGAACCCCACGGTGATCGAGCGCGGCTCACCACCCGTCGCCGGCACCACCCACACCTGCCGCGCCTGCCAGTATTCGGACAGCGGCCAGACCCCGATGCAGGCGAGTGATTTCCCATCCGGCGACCAGACCGGGTTGGAGAACGCACCGTCGCCCGGAGTCAGGCGACGCGGCGGCGCCCCGGGCACCACCGACCAGACGTCGCTGGTCCGCTCCATCATCCAGTTTGGATTCCGGTTGGCGGTGAAGGCGATCTCGCGGCCGTTCGGGGACCATGCCGGCTCCCGGTGGTCGAAGTCGCCTTCCGTAATTTGCCGCGGCTCGGCACCTTCTCGATCCAGATCGACCACGAAGATGTGACGCCACTTCCCACCCAGAAAACCCTCGCCATCGAATTTGTAGCGCACGTCGGAGATGACCCTGACGTCGCTATCCGGATTAGGGTCGGGCGGCGCGACCTTGCTCACGAAGGCGACCCGACGCCCATCCGGCGACCATACCGGTTCCTCTACCGCCTGGTCGCGATCCGTGACCCGCCGTGCCTCGCCGCCGTCCGTCGGCATGACCCACAATTGAGGCGTCTCGGTATCGCGGTCCGACAAGAACAGGAGACGTGCACCGTCGGGCGACCAACGCGGGCTTGTGTCGCGTTTCAGGCCCATCGTCAGGCGCCGTGGATCGCCACCCGCCGTGGAAACGGCCCAGATCGCCGACCGATACGTATCCTCCCCGGCGTCGATCTCCGTCACCGCGAACGCCACGGTCCCGCCGTCCGGCGAGACCACGGGTTCTCCCACCAGCTTGAAGCGGCTTAGATCCTCAATCGTCACGGCCCTTCCGGGCCGTGCGACCAGCAGATCCGGCGGCAAGGATGGGGATTCGACTGTCATCTGTGACGTACTCCTCTCCGTGAGCATCGAGCGATCTCACACGTACCTCCCGATGCGATTGCTGGGGAATCGCTCGTTCGCCACGTGGTCGTGCCGCGTGGCGAACAGCGGGGCCTCCTGGGCGATGCCGGTACATCCTATCGGCCGCGCTCGTTGATGCTCCACTCATCCTCACCGAGTAGATCGGCGATCCGGACCGGCTGTCCGCTCGCGATGGACTCGTTGGCGGCCGCGCCGATGAGCATCGACATCGCGCCCTCGCGTGAGCCCGCGTCATAGTTAAGCGGGTCAAGGACCGGCTGCTCGCGGAAGAGCCTCTCCCAGAGCTGTTCGTCGGCCCCACCATGGCCACCGGCACTTCGTGTCACCGAGTGGACAGTCAAGCCACTACGGTCGAAGACCATGATCTCATCGCTCGCAACGTCGGAGAGGGGACCACTCTCGGGGACAAACAGCTCCATCCGGCCCCGCGTGCCCGTCAGCGTTGCCCGCCAGCCCTCATAGGGCGCGTAGGCAATCAGCGAGTACGTCAGTAGAGCATCACCGTCGTACGCGGCGGTCACGCTCATCGTGTCCTCGATGTCGATCTCGTCCGCGAAGACGCAGCCGTCGCGGTGATAACCGTCTACGTGCTCGGCGTCAAAGTACAGCGCCTTCAGCGCGGCGTTATCCCGGAGATCGACGAAGAACTCGCACGTCTCTGCGTAGGCACATGTGCAGCAGCGCTCACCGCGTTCGACTCGGGTCGGCCCATAGACGTGACGCGCTCCCCGCGCGAAGATCTCAGCCGGCTCCCGCTCTAACCACCAGTTGATCATGTCGAAGTGGTGGCTCGCCTTATGGACTAGCAAACCGCCGGAGTTCGCCTTCCGCCGGTGCCAGCGGCGGAAATAGTCGGCGCCATGACGGGTGTCCAAAAACCACTCGAAGTCAACAGCCGACACCGGGCCAATTGACCCGGCCCGCAGCAACTCCTTAACCCGTGTCACGTACGGCATGAACCGGTAGTTGAGCGTCACGGTGAGCTTCCGCCCGGTACGCCGCTCGGCCTCGAGGATCGCCCGGCACTTCTCGGCGTCAATCGTCATGGGCTTCTCGGTGATGACATCAAGCCCCGCCTCCAGACCCCGGATGATGTACTCGTGATGCACGCGATCAATCGTCGCGACGATGAGACGGTCAGAATTGGACTCCACGACCATCCTATCGAAATCATCGAACACGGGAACACCTCCCGCCTGTTCCGCGACATATGCGGCGCGCACCGAATTGACGTCGAACACGCCAACGAGTTGAGCACAATCTGGAAACCGCTCGACGATGGGCCTAGCGAACATGGAGAGACCCCGGCCACTGGCGCCCGCCAGCACGTATCGCTTCATCAGACGGCCTCCAACCGATGGTGTCACGGATTTGGCACCTCGGAGGGATCATGTGGCAGGATGATCCCCACGGCAAGAAGGAGCATGCCATGGCCGCACCTGGACGCGTTCACCGCTACACCGCTCGCTGTAACTGGACCGGCTCAACCGCCAATGGCTACGAACGCTACACCCGGGATCATACCGCCGCCGCATCTCCCGCTCGCGGCGCGCTGACCATCTCCGCCGACCCCGCCTTCCATGGCGACGCGGAATACCTCAACCCCGAACAGTTGCTTGTCATCGCCGCCGCCTCTTGCCAGCTCCTCTCGTTTCTTGCCCTAGCGGCACGGTCGCGCATCACGGTTCTGAGCTACGAAGATGACGCCGAGGGGGAGATGCCGGAGGATAACCACCCGACCCGGATCGCCACGATTCGCCTCCGTCCCCAAATCACCGTCGCCTCGGGAACGGACCACGCGCGCGCCCTGCGCCTGGTCGAGCGCGCCCATCAGGAATGCTACGTCGCCAACAGCCTCACGAGTACCATCACGATTGAGCCAGCGATTGTCTCCACATGAGAAACGACTAGAGCAGAATGATGTGGAGCTGGGATAATGGCGCGATCAGTGCATATTAATCCTGTTACTTCTCCGTACATCGCGAGGGTCATGATGCGCTCCATCGATGCCACGGTCACCAGTCAAGGGCAGGTCACTATTCCTGCCGAGGTCCGCCTGCGCCTCGGGTTGAAACCGCGCGAGAAGGTGACTTTTCTCCTTGACCACGACGCTGTCCGGCTCGTACCCGCCCGCTATACGCTGGAAACGGCGTTCGGCGCGGTGAACCCAATCCCCGGAATGTCTGCCGATTTCGACGACGAGATCGAGGACGCGACTGCTGAAGCACTGATCCAGGGAAGATGCCGGTGATCGTTGTCGATGCTCTGATCGCTGTCCAAGCTGAAGACCTCAGGGCAGCCCTCGCATCGTACGACACTGAACTTGGCAAGACCGTGAACGCCCCGATCTGGACGCATCTCGCGGCCGGCGGAAACGAGCACTGATTCGGCTTCGCCACTCGTGCTCAGACAGATGTTCAGCACTGAATTAAGCAAGAACCGCTTCGCTCTTACTCCAGACCGCCAGCGGCAATCTCCTCCAGTCGCACCGGCCGGCACTCGCGCCGGGAGCGGTCAGCGGCCAGGGCCATCACCACAGGTACTCGCCCGTCATGCCCGGTCACCGGCGTTGGCGAGCCATTCCGCACCGCTTCCACAAACGCCGCCATCTCTGCCACGAAGCTGGCCTCGTACCGTTCCAAGAAGAAATGGAGCGGTGGGTCCCGCCGGACGCCGGCAGCATCGCTGATTGTCGCCATGTTGGCAAAGACGTTACCAGTCGAGACGGCGCCCAGGCTCCCTAAGATCTCCACCCGCTGATCATAGCCGTAAGTTGCCCGGCGGCTATTCTCGATCGTGCCGATCACACCGTTCCGAAAACGAAGGACGGCCACCGCGCTGTCAATATCGCCCGCCTCCCCGATTGCAGGATCAATCAGCACGCCACCGGTCGCGTAGATCTCCTCGACTTCATCGCCGATAAGAAAGCGGGCCATATCGAAGTCGTGGATCGCCATGTCGACGAAGAGCCCACCGGACGTACGAATGTAGCCCAATGGGGGTGGTGCCGGATCGCGGCTGATGACGTGGAGCATCTCCGGACGGCCAATCTCATGGCTCGCGACAGCCTGGCGTACCCGCGCGTAGGTGGCATCAAAGCGGCGGTTGAAACCCACCTGCAAGGCGACGCCGGCACGCTCGACCGCCGCGAGGGCGCGGTCGATCTCCGGCAGCGTCATCGCGATCGGCTTCTCACAGAAGACGTGTTTGCCGGCCGCGGCGGCCGCTTCGATCAACTCGGCATGGGTGTCGGTTGATGTGCAGATCAAGACCGCATCGACATCGTCCCGCGCTAGCAGCGCGTCTGGACTCTCGGCCACGGCAACGCCATCTAACGCCGCGGCGCACGCCCTCGCTGCCGCGAGGTACGCATCAGCGACGATCACGAGTTCGGCGTCAGGGACCCGCGACGCCAGATTGCGGGCATGGAGCTGGCCGATCCTGCCAGTGCCGATCACACCGAAGCGCGCCGGCTCCCCATTCACGTTCATTCAGGATAATCCTTTGGTCACGCACGCAATCGCTCAGGCAATCTGGTCACCATCCACGTGCGGCCTCGGATCTTCACAGGGATCGGACCCCACGGGAATCCCCCGGTCCTGGGCTTCGCGCCTGGAGAGCCAGCGGATCTTGCCGGTTGGCAGACGGAACGGGAACAACGACCGGCGACGGCCCCGGCACTGGCGGTAATGCTGCCAGGTTGCATTCACGTAGGTGCCGAAGAGCAGCACATGGGCCATCAAATAGAACCAGCTGACGAACAACGAGATAAGGAGTAGAGCCTGACCGTAGAGGTTGCCCTGCCGGACGAACCGGATGTAGAGGGGAAAGGCCTGCACCAACAGCACGAAGAGCAGCGCCGCCACCACCGCGCCAGGCAAGATATCTAACGTTCGCTGGCCCGCGTTCGGGACGACCCGGTAGATCGTTGCGAACAAGATGAAGGCCGCCAGCAGCGCCAAACCGTAGCTCAGAAACTGAACCGACGTCGTGTTGAAGATCCACTGCTCGAAGTAAGTGCGAACATCCTGCTTGATAAAGAGCGTCGGCAGCACGGCCGCGATTGCCGCCAGTCCGAGCAGGCAGGAGAGAACCACGATAACCACCAGACCGCGTAAGCGCTCGTGGACGAAGCGCCGGTTTCGCACGCCGTAGATTCGATTCATGCCCCGGCCCAGGCTGGCGACGAAGTTCGCCCCTATCCATGTAAAACCAAGGAGGCTGAGCAGGCCGAAGATGCCACTGTTGCGCTTCGCTTGCAGGACGGTGTCGAGCGCTTCGCTGGCCGAGCGACCCGGCAGCGCCCAGACCGATGCCAGCAGCGCCATTCTGAGCACCTGATCGCTCCGGAAGAGCAGACCCGCCAAGGCGACCATCAGCAGCGCCACCGGAACCATCGCGACCAAGGCGTTGAAGGCGATAGCAGCCGCCAGGTCACCGGCGTTCGCCTCGTTGTAGCCGCGGATCATCCATCGCGGGATAGCCCATAACCCACGCCGCGCCCGGCGCAGCGCACGATGATGACGCCGTGCCGGACGCATCACGATCGGCATCCGTCGCGGACGGGACGTGCCAGTTTTGACTGGCGATCGCGCGCGGCGACCCGGAAGCTCCCTCAGGAGCCCCGCGTCGCCACGCCCTAGGGGTCGTCTCGGACGAGACGGGATCGCGCTGGCTGCAGTCAAGCGTCGCGCCATGGCCCCTTCCGATCAGTCGCGTCAGATCACTGCTGGCGTCCTCCCGAGTCATGTGTCCCGGATACTCGTATCTTAGCCGCCCGGCGAATCATCTGCATCCCCGGCCACCTGACCGCGACGAGCCCCGCCAGGACTCCCGCGCTGATGAGCACCGTGAACCAGGCCGATACTGGCGCGATTGGCGCGGCAACCGCGCTGGTTCCGGTATCCGGCAAGACAACGACCCCGCTGCCTGGGCGCGGAGTGGCGGTCGGCACCGGCTCGCCTCGGAGATCTGCCGGCAGGATATACCAGTCGCAGGCGACACGCTCGTCGGCATCAATGGTCAAGCTGATCGCGTTCTCGGTATGATCAAGTGCATACGTCCGCGGGTCAGCGCCATCAAACGTGCAATAGACGAACCGGCCATCCAGCGCGTCGCCCGGCACGCTGTCGCTGAGCGTATACGTGCCTGGCCTAAGGTTCGCGAACCGCGCGTGACCATCGCTGCCGACGGGCTGATCAATTGACGGGCCGCCGGGCCGCTCCAGGGTAAACGTCACCGACCCGGCCGAGGCAGCGTTCGGGAAGCAGTCATCGAAGTAGCTGCTGCCCTCGTAGCTGACGGGGCAGATCGCCGCGTAGACCTCCAGCGTCGCCGGTTCGATAGGTGGTGTGGGGCGGCCACTCAGATCGATCGGCGTGTTGTACCAGTCACAGATAACGTCGGCGCCAGCGGGGAGCGAGACGGTGATGCCCGTCGCGGTCCTGGTAAACGGATAGGCTTGGCTCGGAGTATCGGCGCTGGCGCAGAAGTAGTTGACCGTGGCGAACTCACCTGGAACGCCACCGCTGACAGCGTAATCACCCGGTGTCAAACCGGCGAAGGTGATATTGCCCTCGGGGTCCGTAATTCCCTCGGCAAGCACGGGTCCCGAGAGCGTGAACGGCAAGCCAGGGTCTGGCGGGGTATCGTGGCATGTGCCGTAGTAGTCCGGACCGGAGAAGCCAATCGGACAGATCCGGTTGTGGATAGTTAGCCGGGCGGGTTCGGCTTGCCCGGCAACGGTTCGTGTCACCCCGAGTGTTCCCAGCAGGAGAAAGAGACCGAAGAGGACCCCTAAACGAACGATGGCGCGTCCCATTGTTCAGCTCCTATCCGTGTGACGGCTGACCAACGCCGGCCACCGTCGAAGACGAGGACAAGGCTCATGCCCGTCATTATGTGCAACGCATGAATGCCTCAGCTTGTTTCGGGCACGGATTATTAGAGCTTGTTGGTGACGAGCTTGCAGACGGCCCGTAGGGTCTCGAACACTCCCACCCCGTTGACCGCCTCAGCCTCGAACCGGGGGACGCGGATGGTGTTGAGATAGCGGTCCAAAACGGGCACGGGCAAAGCGTCGGGTAGATCCATCTTGTTGTATTGCATGACCAGGGGATAATCGAGGAAACGTTTCCCCTGATTGCTTACGTTCTGCGCCAGCTCACGAAGGCTCTGAAGATTGTCTTGGAGCCGGTCCCGGCGCGCGTCGGCCACGAAGACCGCTCCATCGGCTCCATTGAGGACGGCAACCCTGGTTCGCTCGTAAAGCCCCTGACCCGGCACGGTATAGAGGTGGAATCGGATCGTGAAGCCATGGACTTTGCCCAGGTCCAGCGGGAGAAAGTCAAAGAAGAGCGTTCGCTCCGTCTCGGTGGCAATCGATAAGAGATCGCCTTTCGTTGCTTCCGGAATCTGGGAGTGTATATGGAGTGTATATATTGAAGATTGGTCGTCTTACCACCAAGGCCCGGCCCGTAGTACACGATCTTCCCATGAATCTCCCGGGCAGCAACATTGATGAGCGCCATTGTTCCCTCTCGTGCGGGGATGAACCATCGCTCCCCGTCGCGTCACCGTGGCAGCATCTCCATGCCGTGATGGCGGCGCCTATGCGTCGTCCTTTCGGAAAATGAGATCAATCGTATCTTCCACCACTCGTGCCAGCGTGCTGTCATGTTCTCGGAGACGCTGCTGATTCTCCTCGAGCACCACGACTAACGTATGGCTGAGATCGGTCGTCGCCCGTTCGCAGAGAACCTTGACGAGTCCAAGATGCGTATGCTCGTCGAAGATAACGGAGACGAGCCAGTGATCACCTACCGCTTGGGTAAAGATATTCTCCCGCGCCCCTTCTTGAAGGAGCATGCGGAAGTTGTCCTCATGGAGGATACGCGCCATCTCCCGTGTCGACGCGTAGGTGCCGGCGACCAGCGCGCCCAACATGATCAGCTCATCCCGGTAAGTCGTACCTTCCGAGACAATGATCTGCCCAGCGCGGTAGAGAACCATGCCCGTGCTGGCCCGGCAATCTTGAACTAGTCTGCCGAGCACGCCGCTGATCGCCTCGCTCGCCGCCGCACTCACCATCAGATTGCTTAAACGATGATCGAACTGTGCCTTGGGTACGACAGTGCGAGGCGACGCATCTGTCTGCCGAACCTGACGAGCAAGTCTTGGCGCCCGATCATTCCCGGGATCGCTTGGACCAGGTGCTTCAGGGTAACCAGCGGGTTGTGAAGGCATTAAGCCGGGTCCCATTCAACGCATCTATCACTGGCGTCGGCGGGTGCGATATAACCGATCTGAACCGCCCCCTCTAGGTCGCGAAAGATATCGTCGCATGCGTCTCGCCTGACGGCGAGAACAAACCCAATGCCCATGTTGAAGACGCGAAAGGCCTCGTCCATCGCGATGCCGCCTCGTTTGACCAGCCATTGAAAGAGCGGCGGTTGCGGCCACACCGACGGGTTGATGACTGCTCGCACATGGTCGGGCAACATCCGCGGGATATTATCGACCAGTCCCCCGCCGGTGATGTGCGCCATGCCCCGGATCTGCCCTGCCTCCAACATCGGCCCCACGGCGCGCCAGTATGACCGGTGAGGCCGCATCAGCGCTTGTCCCAACGTCTCGTTGCCACCGCCCGGCAGCATGGCCCCCAGGATGGCGCGGTCTTCATTCGGCTCGCCGGTCAGTCCCACGATACGCCGGGCGAGACTGTAGCCATTCGTATGCAATCCGTCGCTTGGCAGGCCGATCAGCACATCCCCCGCCGCGATCTGGGAACCGTCGATGATCGCCCCCGCGCCCACTTCCCCCACGATGAACCCGGCGACATCGTACTCGCCATCCGCATACATCCCAGGCATCTCGGCTGTCTCGCCTCCCAGCAAGACAAGATCATTCTCTTGGCAGCTGTCGATCATGCCGCCGACCACACGTTCCAAGACGTCCGATTCGAGCTTCCCCATCCCGACGTAATCCAAGAAGAAAAGGGGACGGGCGCCGAGCGCCAAGACGTCGTTGACGCAGTGGTTGACGAGATCGCGTCCCACGCTCGCGTGCGCCTCGCCGCCGAGCACGAACGCGAGCTTCAGTTTGGTACCGACGCCATCGGCGCTGGCCACGAGGCACCGGTCACTTCCTGGGAGCCGGTAGAGTCCCCCAAAGTGGCCAATCCCGAGGTCAGCATGATCTCCGAATGTCAGGCGAGCACGCTCCGCGATGCGCGAGACGGCAGCAGCGGCACGATCGATGTCGACCCCCGCAGCTCGATAATCCAGCGATGCTCGACGTTTCGCGTCCACAATCACCGAGGCGTTCCCTTCGACCCTTGATCCAGTGACCTACGCCCGGACCTCATCGCCCTTGTAGGCCTCTTGAAAGCGACGCGCCGCGATCCGGACACCGCCAAGATTCGTTGTATCCGTGCTGAGGAGGACCAGGTCTTCACCCGTCTTGAGCGGCGTGATGACCACCGCGCCGCGCTCGTACTCGATCAGGCTCATGCGGGTCGAACCGCGGTCCATCTCCGCTCCAAGCGCCGCGTTCAAGAGAACGAGGTCACCAACCGTGTTACACACGGCTTCGGCATCAAGCCCCGGGGTCGAGTCCACTGCGGCGACGACGCCATCGGACGTCACCGCGGCCAGGTCCAAATCGTGATCCGATCGCAGACGCGTCAGCAAAGCGGTAAGGGTATGCGTCATCTCGTCGCCGTCCCTCATCTTGACTTGATCGTGGAACACCGATTCACTATAGCGTCCGCACACCTCGATGGAAACCGAGAGCGCCTCATTCCGGACCATCTTCCTAACCGCTGGCGGCCCACGACGATGGGTACGGTCAGCTAGGCCGCGGAGTTAGGCACCATCACACCCACGTCGCTCTCGGAACCGGCCGCGTTAGCAACCTCGTCCGCTCTAGAATCGCGCCGTATCTCCTCGGCGTACGGTGCGAACTGGCCCACGACGCCAGGTGGCAGAAAACCCTCGACCACCGTTCCGTTCTCGCCATGCGTCAAGCGCTCGACCCGCCCCACGCGATGGAACCGCTCGACCAAGTCACTTCGCTCGAACGGCACGCTCATCCGGATTGAGACAAAACCCGCCTCGCCTTCCAACACCTCTTCAATCTGGTGAAGCAGCGTATCCAGCCCCCGCCTCCGCTGAGCAGAGATTGGCACAGCCGCCTCGGCCAAGTCTGCGAACGGCTCCATCAGCGACAGCAGCCGGGCCTGCTCAGCTTCATCAAGGGCGTCGATCTTGTTGAGCGCCAGCACGATCGGCTTGTCGTCCGCGCCCAGCTCCTCCAGCACACTCATCACCGTATCGGCTTGTTCGGCAGCATTCGGGTGGGTCAGGTCGAGGACATGGACCAACACCGCCGCCTCATTGATCTCCTCTAAGGTTGCCCGGAAAGCGGCGATGAGGAGTGTCGGCAAGTTGTTGATGAACCCCACGGTGTCGGTCAGGAGCAGCTCCCGCCCGCTCGGCAGCGACGCGCGCCGCGTCGTCGGATCGAGTGTCGCGAAGAGTTTGTCCTCGGCCATCACCCCGGCGCCGGTCAACGCGTTCAACAAGGTGCTCTTCCCGGCGTTCGTGTAGCCCACCAGCGCGACGACCGGCGTTTGGGTATGGCGTCGCCGGTCACGGTGGAGCTCGCGGTGCGTCTGGACACGGGTCAGCTCGCGCTTGATGTACGCGATACGCTGGCCCGCCTCTCGGCGGTCGACCTCGAGCTGCGTCTCGCCGGGCCCTCGCAGACCGACGCCGCCGACCGCCTGGCGCGACAAGTGCGTCCACATGCCGGTCAGCCGGGGCAAACGATACTGAAGCTGAGCGAGCTCGACTTGGAGACGGCCCTCATGCGTCTGTGCCCGCTTCGCGAAGACATCGAGAATCAACGCCGTCCGGTCAATGATCTTGACCTCGAGTGCCTTCTCCAGGTTGCGCTGCTGGGCGGGCGAAAGCTCGGCATCGACGATGAGCAGATCGTAGCCGAGGCCTTCGCGAAGCTCCTTGATCTCCTCCAGCTTTCCTTTGCCGAGATAGGACCCGGCCATCGGATGAGGCAGCTTCTGGGTTACGGAGCCGACGACCTCGACGTCAACGGTCTCGGCCAGCCGGGCCAACTCCTCCAGGGAGTCGGCGGTTTCCCAGGTTCGATCCGGCACGCGAAAATCAACCGCGACCAGCAACGCTCGCTCGGCTGGCTGTCCCGTCAGGAACGGACGCGTTGGGGGTGATTGCACATCAAGGGCGTCATCGGCAACGGTTGAAGTGGAGGGTGTCGTGTCCGTAAGCGCTTCTCCTATAGCATACCCCACGCGGCACGACACCGCGCCGCGGATCATGAGCATTCGTCGTCAACTCGTAGTATACGGGACGTCGCGGCCGGCATCTCGATGCCACGGAGGCGCGAACGCCGCCAAACGAAGCCAACCTCGTGACCAGACTTGGGGCCTATCGCCATGCCCATCCGGTATAACAAGATCGTTCGCGATCGCATCCCCGATATCATCACCGCCAGTGGGAAGTACCCACGCATCCGAAGGCTGTCGGGGGGCGAGTACTCGGAACGACTGGCTCACAAGCTGGTCGAAGAGGCGGAGGAGTTCGTCGCATCGGGCAATATCGAGGAGTTGGCCGACGTGCTTGAAGTGATGCTCGCCATCCTCCGCGACCAAGAAGTTGGTTGGGAAGCGCTAGAATCCATTCGCACCGCCAAGCACGCCGTGCGCGGCGGGTTCCAGCAGCAGATCCTGCTCATTGAGGTCGCGGACCAAGACTCCTCCGTTCCATGAATCGGACCGACCGTCTAACTGGAATCATCCTTGCCCTCCAGGCAGGTCGCAAGACTGCGGCGAAACTCGCCGAGCGATTCGAGGTATCCCGGCGCACGATCTTGCGTGACATCGATACCCTAAGCCAGCTTGGCGTTCCCATCGTCGCGTTGCCCGGTGCCGGCGGCGGATACACCTTGGTCGAGGGTTACTATCTCCCACCACTGAACCTCTCACCAGCCGAAGCCACCATCGTACTCCTCGGGTTACAGGCGCTAGCCGGAGATGCGGCATCTCCATTCGGGCCGTCTCGCCAGACCGCTGAGGATAAGATCCGCGCCGTCTTGAACCTTCGTGTCCTGACCGCCATGGAGGCCTCACTCGACGCCTTCGAGATTACCCCACTGCATCCCGCGTCAGCCCTGGAGCACTTCCGCCGCTTAAATCACGCCATCGAAGCAAGCCAATGGGTGCGCCTGAGCTACACGTCCGCCCGCCGGGTCGCTACCCACGATTGCCTGCCAATCCGGCTCGTCGCCGATTCGGGTCGCTGGTACTGCCGCGCGTTTTCAATGGAGGCCAGAGCCGAACGGAGCTACCGCCTCGACCGGATTCAGGAAGTGGCCGTCATTCCCGCGCCTCCGGCTGGAGAGCACGCGAGGCAAGCAGCCACCGCGCTCCGGCGACCCTACGACGACCCCACCCACCCGGAGATCGTCGTGCGGCTCACTTACGCGGGTGTCCGCCAGGCGGAGGATGTTCTTGTCCTGGACGGGCGGCTCCACCAAATCGGCGACCACATCTGGGAACTGCGCTTTCGCTGCCCTGAAGGCGAGTTGAACTACTACACCCGCGCTTTCTACGGCATGGGTACGAATGCCACGGTCCTCGCGCCAGAGGCGGTTCGTGCTGCCATCCGAGAACTCGCCCAGGCGACAGTCAATCACTACGGCGACGCGAAACAGTGACAGACTGGTGTCACCATTGATTCCGTATCGTCATGGTGTCCCTAGAACATCAGGGTCAAGATCAATGGCAGACCGACAAAGGGAGATACGGTGATGGAGAAGCAGTACCGAAACGACGACGTCATCCGCCGCCGTTGGGCAGCAATGGACGAGCGCGACTGGGACGGGGCAGCGCGTCTCCTTACGCCTGACTATGTCGGAGCATGGCCACAATCGCGAGAACGCATCGTCGGCTCGGAGAACTTCATCGCGATCAACGCGCGTTACCCTGGCTCGTGGGCCATCTTAGTCACGAGACTCGTCGGGAACGGCGATCAGATCGCAACCGAGGTCCACCTCGCGAACCGCGGTGACCCCGGGGAGACGGGCGTCGCGGTCTCCTTCTTCACGCTCCGCGACGGTCTGATCGTCCAGGAGACGGATTGGTGGCCCGAGCCCTACGATGCGCCGGACTGGCGACCTCGCTGGGTCAAACCCATGGACTGACCGTGTCCACCGAAAGCCGCCGAGAACCCGATTTCCCAACCAAGGAGCACTGTCCATGACCGCCATCGATCAGGCGCTGTCCTATCTCGACCGCGAAGGGCGATCCGTTGACACGGCCTGGGCACGCATCGCCACCGGCAAGACCGGTGACCCAGCCGAGGCGTTGGAGGCGCTGGCCGCCTATCAGAACCCGAACGGAGGCTTCGGCCACGGCCTTGAACCGGACATCGCCGCACCGGAGAGCAATCCCTTCGCCGCGCGCATTGCCCTCCAGATCCTGTGCGACATCGGCGCATCTCCCACGGAACCTGTGGTCAAAGGGCTCTTGGGCTGGCTGGTCGCCAATCAAGAAGACGATGGGGGCTGGCGCTTCTCACCAGAAGTTTACGCTCACGACCTCGCCCCATGGTTCGCCGGCTGGACCTTCCCCAGCCTGAACCCGTCGCTCGACCTCGCGGGTTTCGTCGCTCGTCTCAGGCTCGACGCACCAGAACTCCAACAACGCACCCTCGCGTTGTTTCGGGACCTCGCTTCACTCGACACCATTGGGGCAGGAGGCTTCTACGACGTTCTCCCATTCGCGGAATACACCCCGTGGGTCGATCATCCCGACCGAGACGCCTACCTCGCCGCGATCATCGCCCACGTTGCGACCACTGCCGAAACAGGTGGCTATGAGGACGCGGGGCATTTCTTCGAGCATGCCGGGCCGCCGCACGGACTCATCGCGCGCGGTCTTTCACCCAACCTTATCGCCGCGCAACTCGCGCGCCTCCGAGAAGAACAACAACCGGACGGCGGCTGGCCCACGCCCTATGACGTCGCCTGGCGGTCATGGACCACCGCCCGCAACGCGGCAACGTTGGCGGCGTTTGGCTGAGGTGGGTTGCAGGCCGGGGGAATGGCCCCCTCTGAATCCGGGGACCGAACCCCTCCTGATGACTCGTAGCTGATAGCTGACGGCTATTACGCTCGGCCGGTCTGTTCCGCCTCAGCGAATACGCCTTGCACCAGCCGGTCCAACTCGCCCTCCGCCGCGGTGATCTGCCGTACCGTCTCATCATGCCAGCGTTGATCCGCTTCGAGGCGGAGCCGCTCTTGATCGAGATAGGCGCGCGTCGCCGCCACCGCGGGACCGCCCGTCGCTTGTCTACGCTCAAGGAATCGACGGGGTGCGAGATAGCGACTGACGAACTCGAACTCAATGCCCAGGTCCCGGCCCAGCGTGATCAACGCGGCGGCATCGATCATCTCGGGCGTAATGCCGCTCGCTTCACGTCCTTCCGCCTTGGCCCGGCGCACGGTCAGGGCCGTGATCGCCCGCGCCGCCGCGGGCTCAATCCCTTCTTCTTCAATGAGAAGATGCGCCAGGTCCTCACTCGTGGCGTGTCCCCTCCCCGAGCGATTCGCCAGATACGCTCGGTTCACCTCGAGTCCGCTCGTGAACATCTCCTCTGTCCCATGCAGCAGCACCCGAAGACCGCTGAATGCGTCACACACCGAATTGAGCATGGCATCGTCGTCACTTAATGGTGAGTAACCCGCCTCATGAGCCAAGCTTCGAGCATAGCGCGCCCAGCCTTCGACTTCCCGTGCCTTGCCGACGAGCCGCTCGATACCGGCTGGAAACATGACTCCGGGGAGGGCTGGATCCGACCTCATCCAATGATCCGACAAGCGAAATGAGTCCGGCTCAGTTCTAAGCCAGACCAACAGGTCCGAGAGGAAGCGGCGCACCGAGGCCGCGACGTCTTCCGTCCAGCCCGCCAGCAATGCGAGGTGGTCGACCGCCGCGACAGCGTCGAACGTGTTCACGATCAGGCCGTTGAAGCCCAGCAAGCCGGCTACGCGCTCGCGGTCAACGGGGATCGCCGTGGAGACCATCATCCCAGCACCCAGGGGAGAGCGGTTGACTTCTCCGTGGAGCGCGGGCAGCCTCGCCCCCGCACGTCCAAGGGAGCCAATCAGCCCGCCGAGGAAGTGGGCATAGGTCGTCGGCTGCGTCATTGGCGACCCGGAATACGCCGGCATCTGTGTCGCGACGTGCTCGGCCGCACGGCGAAGGAGCGCTTGCCTAAGGCCGGCCAGTGGAATCGCGACATCGAGCACTTCCTGGCGTAGCGCGATCCGGCCCAGCGCGGCCGCGACATCTGGCGTGGCACGTCCTACCGTGGCGGCGCCGACCGCGCCCGGCGGCGTTATCGCATCAAGCCGCTCGTCGAACGCCGCGAGCGCCTCGACGGTACTCGAAAGATCCGGGGGCTGGGCTCGACCTACTCCATCCAGCGCGGTGAGGAGTGCCGCCAGGACCGAATCGTCGAAGATGCCGATATCACGCAGCATGACGACGTGCGCAGTGACAATTCGTCCGATTCCCTGCCATATCCGCATCGGTTGAGCCTGATCGTCAGTCACGCGCGTCCTCTCAAGTCGCTCGGCAATCGCGCATTCTTCACGGGCCGGTCGGGCGCGGAGACGACCCGTCCATAGCCACCGCGTCGGATGGCTCGTCGGGCACCTCGCGAGGTTCGGTGGGCCAGACGGTATGGCGCAGCACCATCATACCCAAGCCGACCGCGATGAAGGCAAAACTCGCCCAGTACGCGGCGGGAAGCGGGCCGAGGTAGACACTATCGGTCCGGATTCGCTCGATCAGGAAACGTCCCACGCCGTACGACATCAGGTAGACCCAGAGTGCGTCGCCTTCTCGCCAGAACCGGCTCCGGGGGATACGTAGGACGATCCAGGAAAGCACCACGACATTGAGCAGATTGAATAGCGACTCGTAGAGAAAGGTTGGATGAAAGGTTGCCTGGTCCAGATAGGCGTCCGGCCTGCGCGCGGGCGAGATGGTCACCGCCCATGGGAGGTCGGTCGGAGTGCCAAAGGCCTCTTGGTTAGCCCAATTGCCCCAGCGGCCGATCGCCTGACCGAGGGCGAGTCCGACGATGATCGGATCAGCCCAGCGCAGAAACCGCTGGTTGGCTCGACGACAGAACCAGAAGACCAACGCGACCCCGGTAATCACCGCGCCATGGATCGCCAAGCCGCCAAGCCGGATATTGACCGCGTCCGCGGGGTGATCCCAATAGTAGTCCCACTTGAGCAGCACGTAGGTCAACCGGGCGCCGAGGATGCTTCCGACCACCACCCACGGCGCGATGTCGAGAATGAAGTCCGGGTCCATGCCACGTCGCGCCACGAGCAGCTGGATGATCCAGATCGCGGCAAAAATCCCCGCCAGGATAAACAGGGCGTACCATCGGATGGTGAGGCCAAAGATCGAAAATGCGACGGGATCATCGAGGGTGGGCATGGTGCGTTGTTCCAGAAAGCCGGGGGTGGTAAGAGACCAAATCACGTTGGGCAGTTCGAGAACTTACCCTACGCTTCCGTGCTGTGTTCTTTGAACCAGACGGCGATATCAGTGACCTCGGGATGTTCCACGGCGATTGAGACGGCAAAATCTTCCAGTTCTTGATTCGTGGCAGTCAGCCGCCGGCCGTTCTTGACGAGGAGCAATCCGCCCACGGCGATGCCGGTGCGCTTATTCCCATCCACGAATGGATGGTGCTGAATTAACGCGTCAACGATCGACGCAATCTTTTGGAAGAGATCAGGGAATAGATCGTACCCACCGAAGCCAGCACCCGGACGCGCCAGAGCCGCCTCAATGAGACTAATATCTCTGACTCCGTCCATGCCCCCCGTTTCAATAATAATGCGATGATGGAGAAACAAGACCTCCTGAGCGGTTAAGCCGTTCACCGCTGGGAAAGAGCCTCCAACGCCGGCCGATAGGTCGAAATGAACTCTGCCACCTGCCGCGCGTACTCGGGGCTCACGCCAGCATCAACCGTATTCACCGGCGTTACAACGATCCGTCGACCATCTTCATCGAGATCGATGTCAACTTCTGCACCATCGGCGAGCGCCAGCTTTCCCACCATGTCGCTGGGCAGCGCCACGACGAGGCTGTTGCCACTGCGGAATACTTTTCGGGTCATGGATCCATCCCCCTGATCAGGTTGGCAGTATGTCAGCACATAGTAAGCACACCGTCAAGCGATTAGAAGTCGTTCCCGATTCATAGCTCAAGGAACCCTCGCAATTGCGCCGCCGTCGGCAGGCCGTCCATGGCGCCGGCTTTAGTGGTGGCCAGGGCGCCGGCCGCGCTAGCGTAGCGCAGATCCGCTTCTCGCGGCGCTGCCCATTCCCGGGCGAGCAGGCGCGAGACCAGCGCTGCCGTAAAGGCATCACCGGCGCCCGTCGGCTCGACGGCCTCGACGTCAAACGCCGGGACATGATCCACACCGCCTGCCTCATTGACGAACCATGCTCCTCGCGAGCCGTCCGTGAGGACGACCACACTGGGAGCAGACCGTTGCGCGGCCGTGATGGCCGCCATCGGGTCGGCGGCAACGTCGAATACATACCGAGCGTCATCCAAGCTGAGCTTGAGCAGCGTCGTTCGCTCGATGATCGAGAGGCACGCCTTCCGGGCTGCCTGGAGGTCCGGCCACAGCGTCGGCCGCAGGTTGACGTCGAAGGTGACGGGCACCCCCGCTGCGGCGGCAAGCTCAACCGCCCGTGCGATTGCCTGACTGGACGGCTCCGCCGCCAGGGCGACCGACCCGACGACGAGGCCCGCGAGCTCCGTGATGCCAAACCCTGCCACATCCTCCTCACTCAGCAACCGGTCGGCGAGCCGCAGGAGCTGGAAGTGGCCGTCGCCCTGATTATCCTTCCAGGCGAACGCGAGCGATGTATGCGCATCGGTGGTGGCTCGTAGCCGGGAGGTATCGACACCCTCGTGGGTCAGCGTGGCCCGCAGCCGCCGACCGAACGGGTCGTCGCCGACGACTCCCGCGAACGCGCTCGACACGCCGAGTCGGGCCAGCGCGACCGCCACATTGGCCGGTGCCCCACCATCTCGTGCCACAAACGTCTCGGCCGCCTCTAAACCCCGAGCGGCGTCATCGACAATCAAGTCGATCAGCGTCTCACCGATCGCCAACACCGGCGTCATCCGGCCAGCGCCCTCTCTCGTTCCCCATCAGTGAGGCCGATCACTCGGTCAGCGCGCCCCGCTGGCCGGCACCTCAGCCTACGCCCGCGCCGCTCCGGTGACATCGCGGCGGACGTCCGACACGTCGCGGACGTTCTCTAACCGGTTGAGGATCGTGCTCAACTGGCGGACGTTCTCCACTTCTAGCGTTAGCAGCAATGTTACGGTGCGGTCGTCGTGTGTCGTCGTCAGGACGCCGAGAATGTTGACTTTTGAGTCTGCCAGGAGCGTCGTGATGTCCTTGAGCAAGCCGACGCGGTCATACGCGTTGACGCGAACCGACACCGCGAATGTCTCGTTTCCCTGATCGCTCCAGGAGACCGGCAAGAGTCGCTCGGGATCGGGTAGATTGGTGACGTTCGGACAGTCCTCTCGATGCACCGTGATCCCGCGACCCCGCGTCGTATAGCCGACGATGCGGTCCCCGTTGACCGGGTTGCAGCACGGCGCCAGCGTCGAGAGCAGCCCTCCCGCTCCCAGGACTTCGAGGCGGGCGGGAGTGCGCGGCGCGGGAACGTAGGGCGTCGCCGCAAATTCCTCCCGCCGCGTCTCCGCGAGTCGCGCGCTAATCAGCTGAGTCGAGACCGCTCCGTACCCGATGGCAGCCAGCAAGTCATCCATCTTCTGGTAGCGGGGAAAGTGCTTCAGCACATCCTCGTTCTTGACGTCCAGGCTGAGGCGGCGGAGCTCGCGGTCCAAAATGTCCCGGCCCTGAGCAACATTCTCGTCACGCTCTTGACGCCGGAACCATTGGCGGATCTTCTCTCGCGCGGACGCGGTCGTCACATACCCCGCGTTGGCCTGGAGCCAATCCCGGCTCGGCCCCTTGGTCTTACTGGTCATGATGCGAACGACTTGACCGTTCTCCAATTTGGTATCGAGGGAGACGATCTGATCGTTCACCTTCGCGCCGACGCAGTGATGGCCGACCTCAGTGTGGATGCGGTAAGCGAAATCAACCGGGGTCGCTCCCGCCGGCAGCTCGACGATATCTCCGGCGGGTGTGAAGACGTAGAGCATCTCCTGGAAGACATCACTCTTCAGCGACTCGACGAATTCCTCGGCGTCGGCGACCTCATCCCGCCAGTCCATCAGTTGGCGGAGCCAGGCGATCTTCGCCACGATCTTCGCGTCACCCTTACCGCCCTCTTTGTATCGCCAATGCGCGGCGACGCCATACTCCGCGACTTGGTGCATCTCGCGTGTCCGGATCTGAATCTCGACCGCCTGCCCCTTCGGCCCGATCACCGCCGTGTGGAGGCTCTGGTACATGCTTTCCTTGGGCGTCGCGATGTAGTCATCGAATTCGCCGGGGATGGGGTGCCACATGCTATGGATGACCCCAAGCGCCCCATAACAATCCTTGCGGTCCTCAACGATGATCCGGAACCCAACGACGTCGTAGATCTCGTCGAATCGCCGGCCTTTTTGTTGCATTTTCCTGTAGATGGAATAGACGTGCTTCTGCCGGGCCGAGATGTCGAACGCAATACCCGCATCAAAAAGGGCCACCCGGAGGTCGCCCATGACGCGCTCAATCAAATCAGCCTGATTCCGCTCCCGCTCCGCCAGCTGCCCGGTAATACGCTGATAATCGAGAGGGTTGAGGGAGCGGAACGCGAGGTCTTCCAGCTCGGACTTGAACTGCCAGATGCCAAGACGATTGGCAAGCGGAGCGTAGATCTCCATTGTCTGCTGAGCGATCCGGAGCTGCTTGTCGCGCGGCAAGACATCTAGCGTCCGCATATTGTGCAGGCGGTCGGCGAGCTTGATCAGGACGACGCCGATATCATCGACCATTGCCAAGAACATCTTGCGCAAATTCTCGGCTTGTCGCTCCTGTTCGCGGCCGGCAGCTTCAACTTCCCCGGTCCACGGGATCTTGCCGAGCTTGGTGACGCCATCGACGAGCTTCGCGACCCGGGTCCCGAATTCCGACTCGATCTCTTCGAGCGTGACCGGCGTATCCTCGGCCACGTCGTGGAGCACCGCGGCGGCGATGGTTTCCTCGTCGAGATGCATATTCGCCAGGATGGTCGCAACGCTGATCGGATGAACGGCATAGGGCTCGCCAGAACGGCGCGACTGGCCATCATGCGCACGGACGGCGCATTGAATCGCGCGCCCGACGACGCTACCGCGCGGGATCGGCGCGCGAGACGCCTCCGAGAGATTGGAGACGGCTCGCACGACGGCGAGGTTCCAGCCGGAGTCCGCCCACCACGAGACGCCCGGTGTGTCTCGCCGGCCGCCCCTGGGCTGCTCCTCGACTGGTTCCTGTAGAGGCGATAGCACCATCGAATCGGTCTTCTTCCCGTACCGATGTGGTCGCGTACCCAAGTTTGCCATGATTTGAGATTCGAAGTGTACGAAACAGCACCGGGCGCGTCAATTCCGCGTGGGGGAACTGGGCCGAAACGAGCTTCCTGGCGCCACGTTGGCCCGGGATATGCGTTATCCTTATACGAGTGTGGCGCACGTGCCGCACGAACGACGTCGCACCAATGCCAACCTCCGCGCGGAGAGAGCGGTCGACGAGACGGGAAAGACGTACCATGCCAGAGGGAACAATCAAGACCATTCGTGAAGATCGAGGCTTCGGCTTCGTCGCCCCATCAGACGGCGGCGGACGGGAGGATCTCTTCTTCCACGCCTCGGCGGTCGAGAACGCCACGTTCGAGCTCCTGCAAGTGGGCCAGGCCGTGACCTTCGACGTCGAGCCGGACCCCCGCAACCCGAGCCGCTCACGCGCCGTGCGCGTGCGTGTCACGGAAGAGCAGTTCTAACAGGCTCGCTCTCAAACCACCGGCCAGAACGAGACGGCGCTCCAGCCTCCCTGCTTGCAAG
Organism: Thermomicrobiales bacterium; assembly: GCA_035936495.1. GTDB lineage: Bacteria > Chloroflexota > Chloroflexia > Thermomicrobiales > UBA6265 > DASYWB01. The sequence goes on along the minus strand of DASYWB010000327.1, from coordinate 2,710 downwards.
CAGGGAGGCCTGAGATGCTTACCCAGCGGGAGGCGCGGTTACCTTAACCTCCAGTACCAACTTCCGGTAAAGACCGACGGGTGAAGTAAGCACGATCGCTGGCCCACGTACCGGGAGGCGGCGGAAGGTAGTCTCCCGGTCAGGAGGCCCGCGGGAGGACACTACGCCCTGCCGAGTCCCGCGGGCTGACGCAAGGTCGCCTCCTCCATCTATGGCAAGGTGGATAGCGTAGGGGAGGAATTCGGGACCACCCGCGTAGGCCGCCACACGGGTGGTCCCTGTCCCACTAAACTTAGACTGTCCGGGAGAGAAGGGCAGGGGCAGAGGGCCGTCCGTCGTCGAGTCCTAACCATTCGCCCGAAATCTGCATGAGTGGACTGAACGTGTGGCAAGCTGCTCAGGGAAGACGAAGGAAGGAACCGGTGCAACCGCCTCGACGGTCTAAGAACCCATCCAACCGTGACCTCGATCGCCTCCGCTCACCTGACGAGGCGCGGGCGACCATTTTGGCCCGTGTGCCTACGCTTGGGATCGAACGGGTCGCGCTGCACCAGGCCCCTTGGCGCGTCCTCGCGGAAGACCTGATCGCGCCGGAAGATCACCCACCCTTTCCGGCCGCGACCATGGACGGCTTCGCTATTATCGCGGACGACGGCTCACCATGGCGGGAGATCGTCGGCGACCAGATGGCGGGAAACGTCATCGAACAGCAGGTGACGCCGGGGACCGCGATTCGCATCACGACGGGCGCGCCGGTGCCGACGGGCGCGGACGCCGTCATTCCGGTCGAGCAAACGGAGATCGCGGACGATCATGTCGTCATTCACGGCGCCGACCTTAGGCCCGGCGCCAATATCCGGCCGGTCGGCGCCGATTTGCGACGCGGCGACCATCTCCTCACGGCCGGCACCCTCCTTGGCCCCGCCGAGCTGGGACTCGTCGCCAGCGCTGGGCTCGTCCCCGTTCCCGTGCGGCGGCGGCCTCGCGTGAGCGTCATCTCGACCGGCGACGAGCTGATCGAGCCCGGCGAACGCGTCGGCCCTGGCCAAATTCGTGACTCAAACCGGTTCAGCTTGATCGCCGCGCTGGAAGCGGAGGGTGCCGACATTCGTTGGGCTGGTCACGCACCCGATGCTCGCGGCCCGCTCAACACGTTGCTGCTCGACCGCATCGCCAGTGACGATGTGGTCATCACCTCCGGTGGGGTCTCCATGGGCGAGCTCGACCTCGTCAAGGCGCTCCTGGTCGAGCTGGCACGCGTCCACTTTCGCCGCGTCTTCATGAAGCCCGGCAAGCCCTTCACGTTCGCGACCGCCGGCGAGCACGACGATGTCCTCGTCTTTGGGCTGCCTGGCAATCCGGTTTCGGCCCTGGCCGGCTTCGAGCTCTTCGTCCGACCGGCCCTGGCGACGATGGCTCGGCGCACCGGCTGGGAACGGCCTTGTGTTCCCGTTACCCTCTCCCACCCCGTCCGGCCCAGCGACCGCATCGAGTACCAGCGCGCCACTGTTCGCGTTCACCCCGACGGCTACGTGACCGGCGCGACCACCGGAGGCCAAGGCTCGTCGCGCCTCGTCTCCTGGGTCGGCGCGAATGCCCTCCTGATCATTCCGCCACGAGAGAGCATTTACGCCGAGGGCGAACGCGTCGAGGCGATGTTGCTCGGCGCACCATATGGCCCGGCTTGAGCGGTATGTGGCGGATCTCCGCGCGGGAGGATCCATGAGCAACGCGTCAGATCGCCGACGGGCCAAATCGCGCCGTCCCATATTGGACATGGCGTTACGCCGGGTGAAACCGGGTAGTGGTAGCAGCGTGGCATTCCTGTCAACCCGCACCTGGAGTGATCCCCTGACGCCACTTGATCTGCACCGTCTCCGCACGCCGTTCGTGATTGTCGATGGCGTGGCAACCGCCCTCTATATGCCCCAGCGGGTGATGCTGGACCTCGATCTTCTCGTTATCCCGGCCGACGAGCCGCAGCTGGCAGAAGAGATGCGGCAAGCGGGAGGCATTCACCAGGGGACCCTGACGGTCGGTGGCAGCAGTTGGCAATTCCCCGCTGGGAGTAGATTGGATGTTCTCGCACCGGCGGAACCGTGGGTCGAAGCGGCGGTCAGCTCCCCGAACCGGGCGCCAACCGGCCTGCCCGTCATCGCTTTACCCTATCTCGTCTTGATGAAGCTGGCCTCCGGTCGTGCCCAGGACATCGCCGACCTGAGCCGAATGCTTGGTCAGGCCGACCCGAGCCTGCGTGCGTCAGTCCGTGAGGCGGTCGCGACCTTCAGACCGGAGGATATGGAAGACCTCGAAAGCCTCATCATCCTCGGCGACCTCGAGCTCCAAGAGCCTTGAGTGATTACCGTGCCACGGGCTAAGAGGGCGTCGCGGGCGGCCCGTCGCCAAGAGCGGGGGGTGAGGAGGTCACGAGACGTTAAAGCCCGCTGGTATCACGGATCCGCTTGCCGCCGCGCCGCGCGATTCGGCGCCGACCTGGGCATCGGTACCATCCTGATTCACGACGATCATGTTGGCCGAGCCAAATATGCCCTCGCCAATGACGACATGATGGCCCCGTGATCTGAGCTCACGCACTAAGCTGGCCGGGAAGCCCTCCTCCATCTGCAGCTCATTGCCTACGGCATACGGATAGGTGGTGGCGGGAAAGGCGGTGCTGATGAACCGCGGCTGATTGACCGCTTCCTGCGCG
>DASYWB010000326.1:0-5460 GCA_035936495.1 Thermomicrobiales bacterium | reverse complement strand
CAGCAGCAGGTGCGCCTTCCGTTCGAGAGACAAAGGTGCCGAAGTGAAGACGACGGTACCGGCCAAGAGCGGGAGCCACCACCCAATGGCTAAAACCGGGCCGTCCGGTGCGGCGGGGCTCCTGCGCACCGGAGCAGCGGACGGCGATGTTGTGCGTCGGTTCAGCATCGGATCAGACCCGGATACGTTCTTCGCGACGAATGGCGCCAGCGGCCCTCATCCCCATAAGATTACACGGACTCCCGCCGAGGCTGGCGGGATCCATGGCCTAACGGAAGGATATTACCCGTGCGGCGCCCCCTCGGCTTCTTGTTCAAGCTCGCGCGAGCTTCCATGCGAGTGTCCCCAGCCGGTGTTTCTCGGCAGCCTGCTCGGCGTGAGACTGTCATGATTCCGCCGCGTCAGGCGGTGGCTCGCGGGCGCTCCGGCCTGATGATCGCCGGCGGTGCCCTCGCCTCGTTCGCCGTGCTCTTCGCCCTGGTGCGAACCAACCGGAGCGCCGCAACAGACGCCGCGATCACGTTGCGCTTCCAACGTCATCGGCGTCCGTTCGTGGCGCGCGCCATGGCGATCGTCTCCTGGCCCGGTTTCCCGCCGCAAAGCCGGCTCATCCCTCCCGCCCTGGCCGCGTCCCTCTGGCTGCTCGGCCTGCGCATCGAGGCGGTCTTCCAGGCGCTCGCCTGGGGGACCTCCGGCATCTCGTTCTTCTTCAAGTCGATCATGCGGCGGCCCCGGCCGGACCGCTCGGAGTTCCGGGTCGCGATCGCGCGCATCGGAGGGTCCAGCTTCCCGAGCGGACACGTCCTCAACTATATGGGGATCTATGGCTTTCTGGCCTATCTAGCCCACACACTAGTCCGGCCTAAGGCGCCTCGCCGCATGATCGTGTCCGGTCTGGTGACATTGCTCGCCCTGGTCGGTCCCAGCCGCGTCTACCTCGGACACCACTGGTTCACCGACGTCCTCGCCTCGTACCTCTTGGGCACCAGCTACCTTATTGGAGTCACCGCCATCTATCGGCGGGTCAAGGCCTGGCTTGCGTGAGTCGGAGTGGCGCCGTGTACCCCGTCGGCCGTACCCCGTCAATACGGACGGCGGGTCTGCATCGCGGTCGCGCGAATCGCGCGCCTTGTCGCGCCTTGACCGCAATGCTAGGCTTTCAGATGAGACAAAGAGAGCCATGGCGATGAAGGAAACCGCGCCGGTCCAGCGCGATAAGCAAGCGATTCCGGGATGGTGGGAGCCGGATCATGTCGCCGGACCCGGACATCGTTCCTGAGCCGTCGCCCGAACCGTGCTGGGGCCTCACCGGTGCCAAGTAGACGCGACCGACCTTGTCGCCCGTTACCGCGACGCTCACGCGCGCTGACGATGCGCGCGTCATGAGCAAGAGTGGGTTCGCCTTCCGGCGGGCTAACTGAGGTGGTACCGCGGGTTCGCCCGTCCTCTTCCCTGAGGACGGGCGTTTTCTATGGCTACTGACGATGGTAGGCGATGCCGAGGAGCCGGACAATGACGACATTCAAGGAAGTTCCCCAAAAGGTCGATTTCCCAGCCCTAGAGCGCCAAACGCTCCAGCGGTGGGAAAACGAGAAGACGGTCGAGCGTTACCTCCACCGCAACGACGACAGCGGCGAGCGATTCTCGTTCATCGATGGCCCAATTACCGCCAACAACCCGATGGGCGTCCACCACGCTTGGGGCCGGACCTACAAGGACTTATTCCAGCGGTATCAAGCGATGCTCGGGAAGAAGCAACGGTTCCAAAACGGCTTCGACTGCCAAGGCCTCTGGGTCGAGGTCGAGGTCGAGAAGGAGATTGGGCTTAAGAGCAAGCGGGATATCGAGGACTTTGGCGTCGCCGAGTTCGTCGAGCGGTGCAAGGAGCGGGTCTACAAATATGCCGCTCGCCAGACCGAGCAGTCGATCCGGCTCGGCTACTGGATGGATTGGGACCACTCCTACTTCACGATGTCCGACGAGAACAACTACACTATTTGGCACTTCCTCAAGAGTTGCCATGAGCGTGGCTGGATCTACAAGGGCCACGACGTCATGCCCTGGTGTCCACGTTGCGGCACGGGCCTCTCGGAGCACGAGATCGTCACTGAGGGCTATCAGGAGCGGACACATCTCTCCATCTACGTCGCCTTTCCACTTGAAGGACGGCCCGGCGAGTACGTGCTCACCTGGACCACGACGCCGTGGACGCTGGCCGCGAACGTCGCGGCGGCGGTCCATCCCGAGCTTACCTATGTCGGCGTGGAACAGGGCGACAAGGTCTTCTATCTGGCCAAGGACGCGGCGAAGACCGCGCTCCGCGGCGATTACACCGTCGCCGCCGAGCTGACCGGCCAGGATATGCTCGGATGGACCTATACCGGACCGTTCGACGAGCTTCCAGCCGGAGAGGGGGTTTCTCACCGGGTCATCGCCTGGGACGATGTCAACGCGGCGGAGGGAACCGGCATCGTCCACATCGCGCCCGGCTGCGGTAAGGAGGACTTCGCCCTGTCAAAGGAGCATGACCTTCCGGTCATCGCCCCGATCGACGAGTTTGGCGTCTACGTCGATGGCTTCGACTGGCTGACCGGGTCCTACGTCCACGAGGTGGCCACGCCCATCGTTCGAGACTTAGAGACGAAGCTGCTGCTGTATCGCGCCGAGCAATACAAGCACCGCTACCCGGTCTGCTGGCGCTGCAACACCGACCTCGTCTTCCGGCTCGTCGATGAGTGGTTCATCGCGATGGACGACCTGCGCGCGCCAATGATGGAAAATACGCGCAAGATCCGGTGGATCCCCGAGTTCGGTCGTGATCGCGAGCTGGACTGGTTGGCGCACATGGACGATTGGATGATCTCCAAGAAGCGCTACTGGGGACTCGCGCTCCCTATCTACGAATGCACCGAATGCGGCACCTTTGACGTCATCGGCAGTGAGGTCGAACTGTACGAAAGGGCGGTCGAGGGCTGGGAGCGGTTCGAGGGTCACACGCCGCACCGCCCTTGGGTGGACGAGGTCAAGATCGCCTGCTGCGAGTGCGGCGCGCCGGTGAGCCGGATCAAGGACGTCGGCAATCCCTGGCTGGACGCTGGCATCGTCGCCTTCTCGACGCTCAACTATGGACACGACCGCGAGTATTGGCGTCAGTGGTTTCCCGCTGATCTCATCACCGAAAGCTTCCCCGGCCAGTTCCGCAACTGGTTCTATGCCGTGCTGGCCGAGAGCGCGGCCCTCGTACCGGAGACTCCACCCTATAAGACCGTCTTCTCGTACGCGCTAATGCGTGACGAGAAGGGTGAAGAGATGCACAAGAGCAAGGGCAACGCGATCTGGTTCGATGACGCCGCGGGGATCGCCGGCGTCGATACGATGCGCTGGCTCTTCTCGACCGTTAATCCAAGCGTCAACCTCAACTTCGGGTTCACTACCACGGACGCGGTTCGTCGCCGCTTCATCATCCCCCTCTGGAACTGCTACGGCTTCTTCGCGAATTACGCGCGACTGGATCGGTACGACCCAACAGACGAGACTTCGCGCGTGCCCCTCACGGAACGACCGATGTTCGATTGCTGGATTACCTCGCGGCTGCACCAGCTCATCGACCTCGTTCGAGACCGGCTCGGTGACTACGATCCTGCCCCGGCCGCCAGGGCAATTGAGCACTTCGTCGTCGAAGAGCTCTCTAACTGGTACATCCGACGCAACCGACGCCGTTTTTGGAAGCCGGAAAGCGACCGAGACAAGCTCGCGGCCTACGCCACCTTGCATGAATGCCTGACGACCGTTGCCGGCCTCTTGGCACCGTTCATCCCGTTCTTCGCCGACGAGATGTATCAGAACCTGGTGCGCTCGGTGGACGCGACCGCTCCGGATTCGGTCCATCTGACCGCCTTTCCCGAGGCCGCTCCCGGTGCCATCGAGGCGTCGCTGTCATCCGACATGTCGGCGGTTCTCGAGGTCGTCAAGCTCGGGCACGCCGCGCGGCAGGAAGCCGCGGTCAAGGTTCGCCAGCCGCTGCCCGCCATACTCATCTATACCCGCGATCCTAAGGACCTCGACGCCGTCCTGCGGCTTCGCGACCTGGTACTCGACGAGTTGAACATCAAGGACATCCAGCCGCTGACCGATCCCGGGAATGTTGTCGCCTACGACGTGCGTCCGAACCTCAGCCTCCTGGGACCAAAATATGGCAAGCGGCTCGGACTGATTCGCGGTGCGCTAGCGGCGGCTGATGTCGCTGAAATCGCCCGGGCGGTTCAGGCGGGACAGCCGTTCACGCTCACGCTCGACGATGGCGCAACCGTCGATTTAGAGCCGCAAGAGCTCCTCGTCGACCTGACGAAGCGTTCCGGATACGCGGCCGCCCAAGGGGATATTGGCACGGTGGTGTTAGACACGTCCCTGACCCCGGACCTGATCGAAGAAGGCCTCGCCCGGGATTTCGTGCGCGGCGTCCAAGACGCTCGAAAGCGGGCGGATTACGAGATCGAGGATCGCATCGAATTGCACTATGACGCCGACCCCGCGGTCGTCAACGCCCTCCAGGCGCATGGAGGCGTGATCGCCGCCGAGACGCTGGCCGTGGACATCGTCTCCCAGAGTGACCGCGGATTATCAGACGCCGTTGAGCCGGAGGCGACCGACGGGCCCGGCGGGAAGATTGGCGCCGATGGCTGGTATCGGGATCAAATTGCAGTCGGCGGGCATCAGGTTCGCGTCGCGATCCGCCAAGCTCAGCGAGCGGGAATCACAACCTGACGCGGATCACCGGTTCGGTGTTGCGGGCAACAACCTGCTCTAGCGCCGGCACGTAGCCTTGAAGCGATTGCCTGGTTCATAATGGCCGGGCGAAACCGAGTCAACAACGCGCTGACGACCTCTCGTGTGGTCGTCAGGTAGCATGTGAGAACGCTCCCCGTGGCCACCACCCTCGTGATCATTGGCCTGCCCAGCTCGGGCAAGACCACGGTTTTCAATGCCCTCACCCGCGCCGAAGCAGAGACTGGTACCTTTGGCGCCGGCGCAGATGAGCCAAATCTCGCCACTGTGAAGGTGCCCGACCCCCGTCTTGCCCGTCTCACGGAGATGTTCCAGCCCCAGCGTAAAGTACCGGCAGATGTCCAGTACCTGGACGTAGCAGGTATTGCGAAGGGGATCGCCGAGAAGGGCATGAGCGGCCAACTCCTGGGGCATCTCGCCCAGGCCGATGCCTTGCTTCACGTCGTCCGGGCATTTGCTGATCCCAACGTCGCTCACGCTGAGGAGACGATCGACCCGCTGCGAGACATCGAGACCCTCAACGTGGAATTGCTCTTCAGCGACCTCGCCCTTGTTGACAAACGGCTCCAGCGGATCGCGTCCCAACTTCCCAAGCTCCGCGGCCCCGAGCGGGAGGCGACCGAACGCGAGCAAGTCGTGATGACCCGGCTCAAGGCGGCTCTTGAAGCCGACACG
>DASYWB010000325.1:0-3719 GCA_035936495.1 Thermomicrobiales bacterium | reverse complement strand
GATCTGGAGTGCCCGGGCACCAGTCTCGGGCATGTCGACGTGCGGATACGTCTTGTAACCAATAAGCGCGGTCGCCTCATTCACCATGTCGTCGGAAAGATTGGTATGGAGGTCGAGTGGTGCCACGATCGGCACATCCGGCCCGACCACCTCCCGCACCGCCGACAGCAGCAGGCCTTCGGCGTCGTCGTGATCTTCGAGAGCCATCGCCCCATGCAGGATCAATAAGACGCCGTCCACGGGGAGCGCACCGCGGATGCCGGCCAGGATCTCGTCCCGCAACAGGTCGAATGCCTCCCGCGTGACCCGGCCTCCCGGATTCACTCCGCCATAGGTGGTGGGAATCAGGTCAATGCCCAACGCCTTCGCCTCCACAATGATGCCGCCGTAGACCGTCCCGGTGCCTTCGAAGTCGAAGAGCTCTTGGCCGCGTGAGATGATGCCAAACCCGGGCTGCTGGAAATCGTCCAGCGTGGTCGGGGTCCGCTGAAAGGTGTTCGTCTCCTGGGCAATGCCGCCGGTCACGATTCGCATCAATATCCCTTACCTCAAGCACCCGTCCGTACCGTGGAAGTGCCAGGATCGGCGCCTTCACTCGGTCATATTGTCGCGCGGTAGAGTGTAAGCGGTATGGCGATCAGGGCCGGCCAACGCCTGGGAGACCTGCCCGTTGTTGAAGAGAGCTTCGCCCGATGCCTCGACGGTCGTGATGAAAAAGCCACCTACACGTTGACGCCCGGTTGCGTGGCGGTGCAGTCGTGCTTGTGTCCTTCGTGATATGCGCCAAACTGTTCCGGCTCACAGACGCCTGGGTGCTTACTCGAGAAGATGGGTATCATGTGCGACCACGTAAGGCATGACCCGTCCTTCAGTTCCCACTCGCGCTATTGTCGCCATCGCGGCCGGGCTCTATTCTAGGAAGAGCCAGCCAGTTCGCTCCTCCGTTGTTGTCCATCGCCAGCGGAGTATCTAAATCTCACGAAGGCGAGGAAAACGCTCCCATGCGGATGTCACAGATGTTTGGCCGGACGCTGCGTGAGGCACCGGGCGATGTTGAGTTGATTAGCCACCGGCTGATGCTGCGCGCCGCGATGATTCGCCCATTGGGCGCCGGGATCTTCAGCCTACTACCGCTGGGCTGGCGAGTCGTCCGCAAGGTCGAGCAGATCATCCGTGAGGAGATGGACGCCATCGGCGGTCAAGAGCTGCTGATGCCCGTCGTCCACCCGGCTGATATTTGGCGAGAGACAGGTCGCTACGACCAGGTCGGCCCGGAGATGGCGCGGTTCAAGGATCGCGGTGACCGCGACATGGTCCTGGCGATGACCCATGAAGAGGTCGTCACGGACCTCGCTCGCTCCGAGATCGACTCGTACCGGCAACTGCCGCGGATCGTCTACCACCTTCAGACCAAGTTCCGGGACGAGCCGCGAGCGCGGGGTGGACTGATCCGGGTTCGCGAGTTCACGATGAAGGACTCCTACAGCCTCGACCGCGACGAGGACGGGTTGGAAACTGCCTATCGGGCTCACTGGCGCGCCTATGACCGCATCTTCCGCCGCTGCGGGCTACGCTTCATCGTCGTCGGCGCCGACGTCGGGATGATGGGCGGATCGGAGAGCCGCGAATTCATGGCCTTCTCGCCCAACGGTGAAGACACGATCCTGATCTGCCCGAGCGGCGACTACGCGGACAACCGTGAGGTCGCAACGTTCCGCCGCGATTCACCGGTAGACGAAGCCCCGTTGCCAATGGAAGAGATCGAGACGCCAAGCACGCCGACCATCGAATCACTCGCCCGCTTCCTTGACGTGCCCCTGGCCCGGACCGCGAAGGCCGTCTTCTTCAAGGGTGATTCTGGCCGGTTCATCTTCGCCGTGATTCGCGGCGATCTCGACGTTAACGAGACGAAGTTGCGGCAAGCCTCCGGCGAGCTGGGGTTGACCCCGGCAACCGCCGAGGAGATTCGCGCAATTGGTGCTGAACCGGGGTATGGCTCGCCGGTTGGAGTCCGTGACGCGTTCGTCGTCGCCGACGAGAGCATCCGCGACAGCCCGAATCTCGTCGCCGGCGCAAACCGCTCCGGCTACCATCTGCGAAACGTTAACGCGGGACGCGACTACGAGGTGGACACCTTCGCCGACATCGCTTCGGCCGAGTCAGGGTCCCCATGCCCCGTGTGCGGGACGCCGATGGAGACTGAGCGGGCGATCGAGGTCGGCAATATCTTCAAGCTTGGCATGCGCTACAGCGCGGCTCTCGGCGCGACCTATCTCGACGCCGAAGGAGAAAACCATCCCATCGTGATGGGATCGTACGGCATCGGCTCGGGCCGGACCGCGGCGACGGTGGTCGAGCAATGCCACGATGAGAAGGGCATTCGCTGGCCGATCACCATTGCGCCCTATGAGGTCTCACTACTCTGGCTGGGATCGGCGGACGATGTGGACACCGTCGCGGCAGGGGACAAGCTCTACCATGAGCTGACCGCCGCCGGCATCGAAGTACTCTACGACGACCGGACGGACCGCGCCGGCGTCAAGTTCAACGACGCGGAGCTGATCGGTAACCCGATTCGCCTCTCGGTCAGCTCCCGCACGCTGGCCAACGGCCAAGCGGAACTGCGACCGCGGGGTGACTCGGAGTCTACCTTCGTGCCGCTGGATGAGGTTGTCCCGACCGTCCAGAGCCTGATCGCGGATCTACGGAAGCCGCTGAGCGGCGAGCCAGTGGACGACTGACGGCCTGTCGATGTCCTTGATTGGAGCGCGTTACAGGCCTTGAGTGTGAAGATGCTCCGGTTCGAGCATCTTGATGCCATCGAAGCGATCGTAATGGACATCCCAGGCATAGATATCGGTAATGCCACGAGTTTCCATGGTGGCTACGTTGTAGGCGTCGGCAAATGCGACGCGATGGTGAACATACAAGTCGAAGGCTCGGTAGAAGACCCGCTTATCGGGGATCTGCAGCTCTCGGAGTTGGATGATAGGCTCGACCAAGTTCCGTATTCGCTGCCGATCGACGCCGTAGCGCCGTTGTAGGGTAAAGACGGTTTCGAAGATGACGAGCGGCGAGGTCGCGAGCCGGACCTCGCCGCGCTCTACGCGGAGGAGCAGAGCTAACGTCCGCTCCGCCTTCCCCTCATCGTCTCGTAAGAGGTGACGCAGGAGGACGCTCGTGTCAATGAAGCGGGTGTCTTCTGCCATTAGTCCATTGTGCTCATGACTTCGTCAGCGACTCCCTGCTCGAATTCCTCGCGCAACTTTCGAAAATCTACCGGGCCATCGACAGAGCGGACCGAACCATAGCTCTTGAGGATCGCCGACTCCATTGGCCGGATCACGATCCGGTCCCCTTCGCGGGTGAACTGCACGCTATCGCGCGGCTTCAGGCCCAGTTCCGCCCGGATCTCGGCCGGAATTGTCACCTGACCCTTCGACGTCATCCGGCTTGAAAGTGTTCTCATGGTCGTGCTCCTTGCCATGTATTACGCAATTCAGCGTAATACGTTCTACCGCGTGTGAGCGTACTCGCCCCTACCATGGAACCGCCGGACATCCAGCTCCAATAGAGCGTTGCAACGAAACTGGTGACAGGGGCGATGCTTGCCGCGCCCGGTATCCAACCATCACGCCCCCCGCGAGACGCATGCTCGGAGTTAACGATACCGAGAAGCCTGTGAAGCGACCGGCTGGACCGGGGTAGCTACCCCGGTC
>DASYWB010000324.1:0-11164 GCA_035936495.1 Thermomicrobiales bacterium | reverse complement strand
CATCAGAGAAGCCCCACGATACGTAGCATAAGATACATGTCGAGGCGTCTTCGACCGTGTTCGCGATGTCGTGTTGTGAGAAGCTGGCGACGCCGTGGAGCTCAACGAGCGGAAGCATGATGATTGCAGTCGTCGATGGCGGAGCTTTGGCGTGCTCCCGGCACGTCAATCAAGGGAGCGCGACCGGCCCGGCATGGTGGGGGAAACCAGCCGGGCGATCATGGCGGCTGTATCCCTTTTACCCATCAACAGACGTGGGCCACGGTCGATACCGCGGTCGTGCCAGACATCCGACCTGTGACAGGTTGGACCTTCCCCCACGGATAGCGACACGCTAGAGTGAATCCAGGTGCCTGGGAGCACGACGTGGCTGGCGTCCCCGGGCCAAATTCACCGTCGTGAGCACGTCCCGTCTTGGCTCGTATCCCCGCGTCAAACAGGAGGAGCGTGAGGCATGCAGTGCCGGCTTACGGAGGGTGGGGTGTTGTCACGTCGGGCTGAGCGTGGCGACGGAAGCGCGGCGTCATCCGCACGAGAGATTCGGACTATGGTTGCCTCGGGATCTGTCTGGGCCGCCCGGGCGGTTGCCGTCGCGTTAGTGTTTGGGCTCATGGCGGTGACAGCGGGGCCACCTCGAGAGGCCGCGGCCGGTGATCTCGCCACGGTAGGCACGGACATGCTCAACATTCGAGCCGAGCCGAGCTTGGATGCCCCGGTGGTCGCTCAGGCGGCCTGGGGCGAGATCCTAGATGTCTGGTGGGGGCCCAGCGAAGACGGCTTCTATGAGGTGATGTATGGTGGTATTCATGGCTACGCCGCGGGTGCCTACATCGTCTTTGATGGAGGAGCCGGCGGAACTGTCGCGGGCGACACGGCCGTAGGGGGTGTATCGGCATCGAACCGGTGGATCGATGTTGATCGGAGTTCCGGGCTTGTCACACTGTACGAGAACAACGTCGCCATCTACACGGTGTGGGGAGCCATGGGCTGGGAGCAATCCGAGGACGGCTTCTACGCCACCGCGAATGGGACCTATTATGTGCATGCCAAGGAAGCGGGATTGACGTGGACCCCGTGGGGACGTGCCTACGTGACCCACTACGTCGAATTCGACGCCAACCGGCGGAACGGGTTCCATTCGTACTCCCTAGATCAGAATGGCCATCTGTTGGCAGATGGCGGCAATGGTCCTACCGGCGGCTGCATCGCGATCGCCCCTTGGGCAATTCAGCAGGTCTACGACTTTGCGGTGAGCGGCACGAGGGTCGAGATCCACTGGTAGCGTGCGCCCCAATTTGGGTTGAACAGGACAATGCCCGGCCGTCACGGCCGGGCATTGTCCTGTTCGTCAGGCCTGGCCTGTCTAAATCACACTCCGTGGCGTCATGCCGGCCTTGTCAGTTTCTTTCCACATTTGATCCACTACCTCCCGGTTCTTGCTGGATGCCAGTGGATCGGCAAGTGTGTGACCGTCGTTCTTCAGCTCCCGGATGACCGCGTCCGCGATGATGTGGTTGATCTCCTGGACGGCGCTCGCGTGGCCGCGAAGGCCCCGGGCGGCCAGGTCCGCGGTCCTCTGATCCCCGAGAGCGAGGGACATCGCGTGCAGCATGGTGTAGCTGATCGCCGCGTGATTGAAGACCGTGTAGTCGTCGCGAAGCATCTTCGAGACGCCTTCGGTGCGAACCTTATCGATGAGGCCCGCGGCTTTACCCAGGACTGCCGCACCAGCCGCGACAACGGGATTACCCGCGGTGCTGCCCACTTCTTCCTGGTGCTTCTTCATCGCATCCCGGTTCGCCTTGACCATGTCATGAAAGCGCTGAATCGATGCATTGGCGTTCTTATCGTCCGTCGTCGCCTTCAACTGATGGTCGAGCGCTTCCTCGATGTGGCTCTCGAGGGCGATAATATCGCCCACGTAGTCGGCAATGGTTTTCTGGCCCTTGTCGTCGACCGCGGTAGAATTGCTCATTGAGCTTCCTTTCTTCCTTGCCATGATGGCCACCAATGGCCACGCGAACCTATGGCTGGCGGCGCAATACACATACCAGCGAGCCGCTCGGTTGTAGGCTGAGCACCCGGTTGAGAGCGTTTGGGATTCTCTGGCCGAGCTTGGTGTTGCCTAGCCCACGTTCCCCCGGCTTTCCTCAAAGGCATCGCGCTCCGGATGGGGATAGTGCAGCCTCTGCCGGACCTTGGCGGTGACGATGCCCGACTTGGGATTGAAGAGGAACGTCAGCGCGAAGCCAAGGGTGGCGACGAGGACCACGCTGGCGCCCGACGAGATGCCTTGGTAGTACGAGAGGTAGAGCCCGGCGACGCCCGATCCAGCGCCGATCAGCGCGGAGAGGGTCAGCATCACGGGGAGGCGATCCGTCAAGAGCCGGGCCGTTGCCGCCGGTGTGACGAGCATCGCGAGAACGAGGATGTTGCCGACCGTTTGGAGGGAGATGACGATGGTGAGGGAGAGGAGCAAGAGAAAAAGCTGGTCGAATCGCCAGACTCGTATGCCTCTCGCCTCCGCGAACGTCCGGTCAAACGCGATCGCGACAAGCTCCCGGCGGAAAACCCACAGTGTGACGGCCACGATCGCACTGACAAGCGCCGTGAGCTGGAGATCGGTTTTCGACACTCCCAAGATCGAGCCAAAAAGAAAGGTGGACAGATCGCGAGTGTACGTCGGCCGCGCGGAGATCAGAACGATGCCGAGTGCGAAGCCACCAGCGAAGAGCACCCCGATGGCCGTATCGTTGCTCAGGCGCCTGTTCTGCCCGACAGCTCCAATCCCGAGGGCCACGACAATGGCGGCGACGAGGGCGCCGATCAGGACTGGAACCCCCAAGAGGTAGGCGATGACCACCCCTGGAAAGACGGCGTGCGCCAGCGCATCGCCGAGAAAAGCTAGGCCGCGCAGGATAACGAACGAGCCAGTGATCCCGCAGATGGCTCCGACGAGCATAATGGCCAGCAGCGCGTGTCGCATGAAGGTGTGGGCGAGAGGATCCATGATTGCGTCCAGCGCGGCATTCATCTCTCGACATTCACCGCCTGTGGAGGACCAGTCATCACCAAGCGTCCCCCGCCGAAGGTTGCGCGAAGGTTTTCCACGGTCATAACGTCGCCGGGCGGGCCGACGGCGATCAAGCGCCGGTTGAGCAGCGCGACACGGTCGGAGGCCGCCTCGGCCTGTTCAAGGTCGTGTGTGGCATAGACGATCGTGCTGCCGTCGTGGCGAAGCGCCATGAAGATCTCGATGAGGAGATGCTGGGTCGGGAGATCGATGCCCGCGAAGGGCTCGTCGAGGAGGAATGTGTCTCCGTTCTGCACGAGGGCGCGGGCGAGCAAGACACGCTGTTGCTGACCGCCGGAGAGCTGCCCAATCTGGATCGCCGCGTAGGGCGCCATGCCGACGCGCTCAAGAGCCTCCATCGCCGCCATGCGGTCGGCGTGACGGAACGGTAGGAGGCGATCGACCCCACGGGTCCGCCCCATGAGTGCGACATCGAGCACGCTGATGGGGAAGGTCCAGGCGGCCTCACCGCGTTGCGGTATGTAGACGATCTGCGGCCTAGCAGATCCTTGGCTGTTCCCCGTGGGACTCCCGTGGACCTTGCCGTGTGACGGTTGAAGGAGGCCCGCGAGCACGCGCAACAAGGTGCTCTTCCCCGCTCCATTGGGGCCGACGAGACTGACGATCTCGGCCGGTGCCACATCCAGAGTGATGCCGTCTAACGCCGAGCGGTCACCGAAATGGACTGAGAGCTCATGGACCGAGAGGCGCGCTGCACGCGTGGGGTTTGGTTGGGTCGGTGCCGTGGTCTCAACCATCAGCTGTCACGCGGGGCGAAGAGCGCGACGGTTGACGGGCTGCCGGCCTGATATGCCTGTTCTGGGAGAGAAGAGCTGCCATGGTGACGACAGGGACAGGTTGGATGGCCGGCGAACGGGCACCGACGTGTGGCGCGGCCAGTGGATGAGGCATTGATATTCCATCGGGCTCAGGCGGCGGCGTTGGCCCAGGCAAAAGCGTGATCATGGGTGATAACAGGGCGATGAGATCGAGAGAGCCTCGCGAGCAGTCAGTTGTGGACCCCACATGCCGTTTCTCCGGCGAGCGTGAGTTCTCCAGCCATGCTGGCACGTTCATAGTGATACTACGTCTCACTATGAACGTGTGTCAAGAGGGTCCTGAGTGCACCTGTGCTGCCGGCGGTTGACACGAGGGACAGAGGCCGTAGACCTGGAGGAGATGACCGTGGATCGAGAAATCGGTGCTCGCCGTGAGATCCTGCACGAGCGCGTCCACTGGGCAGCTCGTGAATGCGATGGCGGTCCCACAGCTAGAGCAGAGGAGGTGGTGACGGTGCCCTGGCACGCCGACGACATACGCTGGCTGGCCGTCTGGCTGAAAGACGCGTGTGAGGATATCGAGCGACGCGAGAATCTCGAGCGTCCGGTAGACGGTCGCGCGACCGAGCTTTGGCGTGCTCGTCTCGACGTCGTTGACGATCTGCTCAGCGGTAAAAGACCGCGGGCGACGAAGCATTGCCCCAATGACCGCCTGGCGAGGATGGGTCGCCCGGTAGCCGTGACGTGCCAGGATCTCGTTGATCTCTGGCGCGGTGAGGCGGGTGTCGTTGAAGGTGCCAAGCCGGCCAGCTGCCATAGTCTCCATGCTGGTAGTTTAGCATCGGGGCGCGAACGCGCGGTCTCCGCACGATTTGGGTGGCCGCGTGGCTCGCATGCGACAATGGGGTTTGAGAAGTGCTCGCGTCCGATGGGGAGAGACGCCAAATGGGGAGCCAGTGTCCAACGGGATTTCAATCGCCCACGCCCAAAGCGGCACGGGTGGGCAGGAGGATACCCGTTTGGCTGGTGACGCTCGGCGTTGCATTCCTGGTCGTCCTCTTCGCCCGCGATGCCGTTGGGCAGAGCGACGCTGACGTCGTCTGGGACCGATTCGACGTCACCGTCGAAGTGCAGGAGGATGGCGGTTTCCATATCACCGAACGTCAAGTCATCGAGTTTGGCGACATGACGTTCCGGACAGCGTTCACGGAGATTCCGCTCGAGCGTGCCGAGGCCATCGACGGCGTTCGGGTAAGCGAGGTGCGTGACGGCGACGTGATCCCGTATGAGCAGGTATCACCAGGGGAGTTTGCGCCGTCACGAGCGGGGACATACGCGGTTTCCGAAGCCGCGACGGGGGTGACGGTTGAGTGGGCATATCCGCCGACGAGCAATACCTCGCGCACATTCATCCTCGACTATGTGGCGGAAGGAGCCTTGCGCGTCTACCGTGAGAACGACCCGCCAAATCAGCAAGTGTGGTGGAAGGGCATCTCAACGGATGTGACTGATATCGGGCCGGTGCGGGACGCCTCGATCACCGTCGTCTTGCCGGCGCCCGTGCCGGTCGATCAGGTCCTTCTGGACGACGCGGGCGAGGCGAACCCCGCGGACTTCACCGAGGACGGCCAGGTCTGGACGTGGACCGCAGAGGATCTGGGCCCCGGCGAGGCACTTGAGGCACGCATCCAATTTCCGCCCATCATCGCCGGGGCGGACCCGCCGGCATGGCAGCTCGCGGACGATACCCGTCGGCAGCAAGCGGAAGAGCAGGGAGCACGAAGCCAGGTGCTCAACCTCGGCTTCATCGTCCTGGGCCTTCTCCTCCTGGTCGGCGGCGGCATTGGCACGTATGGACTCTGGTACGTGCGTGGCAGAGACCCGCATGTCGGGTTGGTCGCCGATTTCCTTCCCGAGCCGCCCGACGATGTGCCGCCGGGAGCGGCCGGCACCCTGTTGGATGAGGAGGCTGACGAGGAAGACATCGTGGCCACCCTGGTCGATCTGGGGCACCGGGACGTGATAAAGATCACGGAGGAGACGACGGAATCGACCCTATTCGGGCCGAGCCGGGATTTTCGATTGACGCTGGTGGCGGAGAATCCGACGGTCCGCGCGTTCGAGCTCGACCTGCTCAAGGTGCTCTTCGGCTCCTCACTGACCGCGGGCACGGAGAGGCTGCTTAGCGAGGTCAAACGAGACTTTGAGGCGGCAAAGCCAGAGATCCGCGAGGACCTCTATGCAGAGCTTGTCAGCCGGGGCTACTTTTCGCGGTCACCCGAGGCGACACGGAACGCCTGGAGCCGCGGAACCAAGCTCGCCGTCTTTCTCGCGATCGGGGCCGCGGTGATAGCCATCATCAGCCTCGGTGGTACGGCGGCGTTCGTGTGGTTTCCCGCGATCGTCTTGGTGGGACTGGTGTTTATCGCCGGCCGGTTGAGTGCGGCGATGCCCCGGAAAACCCGCGCGGGAGCAGAAGCGGCGGCGAAGTGGCGCGCGTTCCGCAAGTATCTGGAACGTATTGAGCGGTACGAGGATCTGAATGAAGCCAAAGATGTGTTCGACCGTTATCTCCCCTACGCGGTCGCGTTCGGCATCGATACTCAGTGGGTGGTCAAGTTCGCGCGCGTGCGGCCGCCGATGCCAGCGTGGTTCGAGCAGCTCGAGGGAATGCCGGACGATTGGATCGATCCCTACCCACATCCTCGGGGAGGCAGACGGCGCCGGGGCGGCGGCTGGGTCGTGACCGGTGGCTACGGTGGATTTGGAGGCACTGGCCTAGGCGGAGATGGATCCGGCCGGCCGGATAGCGGAGGAGGCGGGTTTGGGATCCCTGATTTCGACGTGCCCGATCTTCAAGACGCCAGTGACCAGGCCGGCCGCACGTTGAGCCGCGGCAGCGGCGGTTTCCTCGACATGCTCAACACCGCCGCCGGGATGTTCGAGGGTATGTCGTCGGGCGGCGGGATGAGCGGCCGCGGTGGATGGGGCGGCGGAGGCGGCGGCTTCGGTGGCGGTGGGGGGATGGGAAGCTTTGGAGGCGGTGGAGGCGGTCGGCGTGGTTTTGGATAGCAGGATCGCGCGTGGTGACGGGCGAGGGGATCGCAGACAGACGAGAAGCGGGGGCATCCCCGAACAGGGATCGAGCGCCGGTCCCGGTGAAGCAATCGTCTATGCTTCATCCATCTTCACATCGCGATTGCCGCCAAGAAAACGAGTGACCTGACCCTATCATGACAGCAACCAATGCGACCCCGTTCGACAGGGGAGAAACCGCCTGCTCCTATCATCCCTCGGTAACAACGCGTTTGCGTTGTTCCCGCTGTGGTAAGCCGATCTGTCCCCGTTGCGGCGTGCGGACTCCGGTGGGTCTGCGATGTCCCGACTGCGCGGGCGTCCGGGGTTTGCCAACCTATCGGACGAGTTCGGCCACGCTCGTCAAGGCGGCCGGCACGGGTGCAGCCGTCGCGGTGGTCGTCGGCGGGCTGTGGGGATTTATCCCAGGATGGGGGTTCTACCTCGCCCTGCTCTTGGGGTTCGGTTCGGCAGAGGCCATTGCCAAGGCGAGCAATCACAAGCGAGGGCTGGACCTGCAAGTGCTGACGATGGGCGTGGTCGTGCTCGGGGTGGTCATCAGCCGGACGATCTTGGCGCAACGTTATGGCGTCGGCCTTGCCGAGCTGAACGCGCTCGATGCGGCGGTCTTTTCACCGGAGATTGCGCGGGACTTTGGCCGGCCCGTCCCGGTGACGACGGTGCTGCGCCTGGCGTTCTTCCCGGACCTTCTCTTCGTGGGATTCGCGCTGGCGATCGCCTGGGTCCGATTTCGGTAGGGCCGGTAAGGCGGGAAGAGTGTATTCGGGACGGCGATGGCTCAATGATCCGGCGCACTACTGAGAGGCCGTGTGGCCATGACCAGCGATGCGCTTGGCGGCCGGGCAGGGCAAGCCCAGCCGCTGCGAGTCCGGTGGTTCCTAGCCGCGCCACACGAGAGGGACCGTCTTTCCACGTGGCCTCTCAGCCCGGACTGGTTGACAAGGCTTCGAAGGGGCGGCCGACATGCGCCGCGGCGATGCGGTGCGCCTCGTTCCAGACCTCGCGTAGGGGGATGTCGTGCTCGCGGGCTACCGCGACGCAATCGTCATACTCCGGGGCGACATCGATGACTCGCCCGTTCCAGCCGCGGACCTTGACGCGGATATCTCCCCAGCGTGTCACGGCGATCTCATGGCCGCGGGCGGCCTTGGTACGGTCGATTCGTGTCGCTCGAATGCCGAGCGTCGAGCTGTTCTGAATGAGGATGTCCTCGAGCGCGAGACGCCGCGTGGCGGAACAGAGAACGCTTACCCCGGTGGCCGGGCGGCCCTTCTTCATCGTAATCGGGGTGAGCCAGACATCGAGCGCGCCGCCGGCAAAGAGTCGCTCGACCAAGAGCTCATAGAACTGTGGGTTGAGATCGTCGACGTTGGTCTCGAGAAGCAGCTCACCCTCCGTGTCGATCGCGGCGGCTTCACCGATGAACAGACGCAGCGCGTTCGGCCAGGGAAGCTCCCGCTGTCCGAAACCGTAGCCGATCGCGGAGGGCACGTATGAAGGCTGGCGAAACTCGGCCAGCGTCGCGAGGAGCGCGGCGCCCGTCGGTGTCAGCAGCTCGCCGGCGACGCCATCGGTGAGTGACGTTGGAGGCGCGACCGGCGCTTTTGCCCGTGCCATGAGCTCGGCGGTCGCGGGCGCCGGAATGGGAATAACGCCGTGCTGACTCCGCGCGAATCCGGATCCTAGACGAGGAGGGCCACTGTAGATAGCTTCTACCCGGAGCAGCGCCAGGCCGATGCAGGCACCACAGACATCGACGATGGCGTCGACGCCACCGACCTCGTGGAAGTGCACGCTGTCAACGTCCACGCCATGGACGTGGGCCTCGGCCTCCGCGAGCCCGTGGAACACGGTCATCGCCGCGTCGCGGACGGGTGGATCGAGAGCAGATCCTTCGAGTAATGTCCGGATGGTGTTCCAGTCGCGCTGAGGTTGATTCGCTGCCACGTCGACCGTGACGCGTGTGCCCTGAATGCCATGCTGACTGACGCGCTCGGCGCTCAAGGCATAACCCGAGAGATCGATCTTGCCGAGGGAGGCGCGGAGCGCTGGGAGATCAACGCCCGCATCGATGAGCGCGCCGAGAATCATATCGCCGCTCGCGCCGGAGAACGGGTCGAAAAAAGCGATGCGCACGGGGAGTTCGCTCCAATGTTGGTCACGGCCAGCATGAGAGGGCATGTGTACGATGCCCGTCGCGAGTAGGATACTGGCAATGAAGCATGATCTGCGCGGGAGGAGGAGACGGTGCGGGCAGCGATCGTGGTGAATTCGATCCAAGAGACCGATCGCATCTACGGTGGGCACTCGATGTCGGCACCGCTTCGGCGGGTGCTGGTGCGCCGTCCGGTGGCACCGGCGACGGACACGGACGGCCAACGCTTCGACTACCCGCGGTCCGTGGATCACCGGCTCGCGGTAGAGGAGCACGCGGCGTTTGTCCGGACGCTCGCCGACCACGGCGTCGAGGTCACCGTGGAGGACTCCGACCCGGTAGGGATGCTGGACGCCATCTTTAGCTACGATCCGTCGATCATGACTGATCGAGGCGCGATCCTGCTCCGGATGGGTAAGCCCATGCGGGAGGCGGAGACAGCGTTGCACGCGCGATCATACGAGCGTCTTGGCATCCCGATCGCCGGCCGGATCGAGGCGCCGGGAACGGTCGAGGGAGGCGATACCCTCTGGTTGGACGAGCGAACACTGGCCGTGGGACGCGGATACCGGACGAACGACGAGGGGATCGCGCAATTAACGTCGCTCCTCGGCGAGCAGGATGTTGAGGTGATGCCGGTCGCCCTGCCGCATTGGCACGGCCC
Organism: Thermomicrobiales bacterium; assembly: GCA_035936495.1. Classification (GTDB taxonomy): domain Bacteria; phylum Chloroflexota; class Chloroflexia; order Thermomicrobiales; family UBA6265; genus DASYWB01. Next base: position 1,397 of record DASYWB010000324.1, on the reverse strand, counting down.
CGGGGAATGCCTGCACCTGATGTCGCTGATCAGCCCGGTAGCGCCCAATTTGGCGGCGATCTATCCGCCACTGCTGCCGGTCTCGTTCATCGAGCTGTTGCAGTCGCTGGACTGGCGACTGATCGAGGTGCCCGACGAGGAGTTTGAGTCACTGGGCTGCAACGTTCTCGCGTTGACGCCAGACACCTGCCTCATGATCGAGGGAAACCCGATCACCCGCGAACGACTCGAAGCGGCCGGGCGTCGGGTCTCGACCTATCGGGGCGACGAGATCTCCCGCAACCGCGCCGGAGGACCGACGTGCCTGACCCGGCCATTGTTGCGGTCCGCGTAACCCTCTCCGGATCCCGAAGGGAATTGGGAGGGACAAAGGCATGTAACCATGCAGCCCACGCCGTATCCCCATATCAACGACCTGCTTGAAGAGCTGCAGTCCGAGATCCAGGGGGTTCTTGGCACGAGAGTCATCGGACGGTACCTGTACGGATCACTCGTTACCGGGGGCTTTGACGAGGATATCAGTGATATCGATCTACTGGCCGTCACGGCGAGTGATGTCAGTGAAGCGGAGCTCGCGGGGCTGAGGCAGATGCACAACGGCTTTGCGAGGCGGCACGCGACGTGGGATGGACGAATCGAGGTCGCCTATCTCTCGGCGGCCGCGCTCCAGACATTTAGGATACGACCAAGTCGGATCGCGATCATCAGTCCGGGTGAGCCGCTGCATTTCCGAGAGGCCGGGCGCGATTGGCTCATGAACTGGTACCTGGTGCGCGAAGAAGGGATCGCGCTCTTCGGTCCCTCGCCGGGAGAGTTTATCCCCCCGATCACGAAGGAGGAGTTCATCGAAGCGGTCCGAGCGCACGCCCGCGATTCGGCGGAATGGATGGATCAAGCGCGTGGCCGGCCGGCTCAATCGTATGCCATCTTGACGTTCTGCCGGACACTCTGCGCGCACCGAACCGGCGAGCTGGTCTCGAAAGGGCAGGCCGCATCATGGCTCATGCGCGAGCTGCCCGAATGGGCAGACCTGATTCGAGATGCCATTGCGTGGCGGGCGAGGGCGGGAGAATTGGAGGGCGATCAGCGTCTGCCTCTCCCGGACGCGATACGCTTTATGAAGGTCATTAGACCGCTGATCAGCGATGGCTGACGTCTGCGCCATCCACGGGGCTCCGAAGCCCGTATGCGGGTTTGGATAGGGGAGGATGACGGGTGGCTCCGTTGATACCCAATAGCTCAGCAGGGAAGGGGGTTCACATGGCACTGGAGACCGTGTTTACGATGGATGCCTCGGCACTCAAGTACGGTCCGGGCGTCACGCGCGAGGTCGGGTTCGAGATGCGGCGGCTTGGCGCGCGGAGGGTGATGGTCGTCACCGACCCGAATCTGGCGCA
>DASYWB010000323.1:0-5965 GCA_035936495.1 Thermomicrobiales bacterium | reverse complement strand
CAGCAACGATTGTCGATCGCCCTGGCGCTGGTCAACCGGCCGAAGGTCGTCTTTCTCGACGAGCCGACCACCGGGCTCGATCCTCAGGCCCGGCGGATGCTCTGGGCAACCGTCCGCGACATCAACGCGGCAGGCGCTACGGTGGTCCTGACCACCCACTACATGGAAGAGGCCGAGGTGCTGTGTGACCGGATCGCGATCATGGACCGGGGCCAAGTCATCGCGCTCGACACGCCCGCCGCGCTCATCCGTGGGCTGGCGATGGAAGCGACCATCCGCGCCCGTGTCACCGGTGGATCGTTGACCGCAGTCGATCTGGATGGGCTCGCCGCGGTCTCCGATGCCTCCGTCAACGAGGGCATCGTGCAGATTTACACGACCGATGTTCAGTCCTCGCTCGTGGCCTTGCTCGATCTGACCCGGCAGCGGGGCGTCACGCTGACCGAGCTGACGACGAGCCAGGCCAACCTGGAAGACGTCTTCCTCCAGCTCACGGGTCGCCAGTACGACCAGGATGAGCCCACCGCCAAAGAAGCCGCCGATTGACCTGGGATTGACGCACGAGCAAGGAGACTGCCATGCGGCCGTTCTGGGCCATGGTCCGGGCCAACGTGAAGATGAGCATGCGGAACCGCACCGCGTTGTTCTGGAATTTGGCCTTCCCCGCGATCTTCATCCTCATCTTTGGCGCGGTCTTCGGCAACGACGACGGCATCCGATTCGACGTCGGGCTCGCTGGGGCCGCCTCCCCGGCACGTCAGCGTGCGGCCGCCGCGTTGGAGGAGACCGGCGCATTCAACGTCTCCACCGGCGATGAGGCTGATGAGTTGAACGCGCTCGGGGATGGCGATCGCGACATCGTCCTCGTCTTCAGCGAGATGGCCGCGAGCGGCGATGCGGCTCCGATCACCCTGTACTATGACAACGCGGCCGGTCCGAACGCGCGGATCGCCATCGGCGCCGTCCGGCAGGTGCTCGCCGCGGCGTTTGGGGAATCGTCCAATCTGCAGATCTCAGAGCAGAGCGTTTCGACCGATCCGGTCTCGTTCATCGACTTCTTCGTGCCCGGCATCCTCGCGATGAGCCTCATGAACTCGGGGGTGATTGGGCTCTCGACCGCGTTCGTGATCTACCGGGAACGCGGCATCCTGCGGCGGATCAAGGTGACGCCCTTCCCGCTCAGCAGCTTCATCCTGGCGCGGGTCGTCTCACAGATGATCATCGCGGTGGCCCAGTCGATCATCCTCGCCGGTCTCGCGATGCTCATCTTCGGGCTGGAGATCCGTGGCAACCCGCTCCTGATCCTGCTCGTCATCTTGGTCGGCGCGCTGGCATTCTTAGCGATCGGCTTCGCGATCTCGGGGATCGCGCGCAACGCGGAGACCGCGGCCAGCTACGCGAACCTCGTGACCTTCCCGATGCTCTTTCTCTCGGGGGTCTTTTTCAGTATCGACAGCGCCCCGGCCTGGTTGCAGCCCATCACCCGGCTGCTGCCGCTTAGCTATCTCGTCGACGCCCTGCGGGAACCGATGACGCGTGGCCGGGGGCTGGAAGCGATCTGGCTCGACCTGCTGATCTTGCTTGGCACGTTCGTGGTGGCGATGGCGTTCGCCATTCGCTTCTTCCGCTGGGACGCCCGGAATGCTTAGCGGTCAGCCATCAGCTCTTCCCATCCTGCCGCCTCTCCTAGCCCGCGCTCGGCGAGGCGGCGGGCGCCGTCGCGGCGAGTGGAGATGCTTCCGGAGAGGCTGGAACTGCCGTTGGACTCGGCGTTGAGGTCGGCTCGGGGGTTGCGGTTGGCGACGGAGTTGCGGTGACGGTCGGCGTCGCCGTCGGAGTCGCCGTCGGGGTAATGAACACCGCCTCGGGAACAATGGCCTCTTCCCAGACGACGTCGATACGGCGCTGATCGGTGATCCGGTTGTAGGTATCGACCGCGCCAATGATCAAGTAGGCGTCGTCCTGGCCAAGCTGCCCCTGGGTCAGGCTGAAGCAACTGCCATCGACCATCTGAAGCTGGAGGAACGCGACGCCAAAGTCGCGCTCCTCGGCCGGGAGAATGACACGTATCTTCGAGACTCTGCCGTCGAGGACTGCCTCTTTCGCGGCCTGGACATTGGGCTGTTGGAAGCAGGGTGCCGCCTCGGCTTGTTCGTCTTCGCCCGTGGTTGAGACGATGATGCCAATAAGGATACAGAGCACCAGGGCACCCGCGGCAAGGACCGCGTAGGCGACAAGAGGACGTCCGCCAAGGCGCGACTCGAGCCGCGCCCGGAGGCGGTCGAGCGCGGGCACCGGCGTCGCGCCGTCCTCCGGCTCTCCCTCCTCGCCGTCGACGTTCGTCGAGTCCGCGCGCCTTGTCTCGTCGCTCTCGTCCCGCATGCACCTTCCCCTCAGAGACCGTCCCGCACGATCCCTGCCCGGCGAGAGTGTAGAGGGCATCGGCCGCGGCCACAACAAGAAGCGAGAGAACTAGACGAGCGTGCGGTGAGTCCGCGTCCGCTTCCCGCCGATCTGGACCGCGGCGGTCGCCACCCATCCCCGGTCAGGCGGACCGCGACAGGTGCTGCATCTCCATCGTGGGAAGTTGGCCTCCCGACGTGACGGGTTCGGCCGTCTGCCACCATCCACATTCGCGGTCGATGAGCAGATCGAGGCAGGCGTGAATCAGGTCCAGCGGTGGGAGCGGTGCGATTGCCAGGTCGGCATTGACGACTCCGCCGGTGGAGGGGCTGAGCCGTGATCCAGCACTGCCCCCAAGGTGGACGACAAGCGTGGCAGGGTGTGCCGCGACGGCTGCATGCGCCGCATCATGAGGCGCTTGCCCGCTGGCTTCCGAACGCGGCCCGGTGGTGACGACAAGGAGGTCAACTTCGCTGGCGGCGCAAGCAGCGGCCAGGCTGGCCGCGCCGGACTCCGACCAGCCGTCGAAGTCGGTGAGCACGACGGACCATGGCCGGTGCGCATCGAGCGCGGCGGCGAATGACCCGGGATTGTCCGAGCTATCGCCGCGCTCCAATCGCCAGGCGAGGCCCCGGACGGCGCAGGCGTCCGCGAAGGCGCGGGTAAGAGCGCGGTCGGCGCCGGCGATCAACACTGGGGCCATCGACGGCCCCGATGGGCAGCAGTGCATCTCTGCCGGTGAGCCGCGGCGGTCGAGCGGCGGGTAGAGCAGCCGCTCCGGACGGCGCCACCATCCCGGCCCGGCGAGGGCCGGATGCCCAGGGCGGCGACCGGCCGCGAGGTCGGCGACGATACGCGCCAGAGCCGTCGGCCGCGGGGGTGAGAAGCGGACATCGAAGACACCGGGCTCATAGTGGCCGTCCTCCCGTGTCGCCAGGCTATTCCAGTCGAAGGCGCCGAGCAATGACCAGGCCGTGACGGCACGGACGTCGATGCCTTCCGTCCGTAATTCGTTGGCGGTGTCCCAGACCTCAATAAGCCAGCGCAACTGCTCCTCCCGGGTGCTACCTAAGTGGACCTCGGTTGCCGCCACCGGAAGGCCATACCGTTCCCAGGCTTCACGCAGGAGGCGACGCCAGCCGTCTGGCGGATCAGCACAGACCCGGACCGCCTCAATGTCAGCGTAGGCCCGGAAGGCGTTGCCCCCATGGGTATGGGCCGGGTAGCGATCCAGACGCTCGTCGAGGAAGCGCTCGCTCGTGAGGTAGTGGTTGATGCCGACGATGTCCGGCGGGCACGGGGCGGCAGCCAGCTCCTCGAGTTCGGCCCGGCCAACACCCTCCCGCAGGAGTTCTTCCCAGAGCGGGTGACTGGGCACGACTCGTCCACAGAGGAGATCGAGGGAGAGCCACCGACGGTGATTTTCATAGTCCGCCTGATCGGCGAGCGCGGGGGTGCTGAACGTCTCGCCGAGATCCTCGGTCTGGACTAGGCGGGCGGCGGAATTTACGGCGCGGATCGCCCGCATCGCCGCCGTGATCGCCTGGCACTGGTTGACGGTCGCCCGGAGAAAGGCCCCCATGTCTCGGCAGTGAGGATACCAGTGGCCATAGAGAGCGGAGAATCGGGCCGTGGTCAGCGGCTCGTTGACGGGTGTGTAATCCGTGACCCAGGGATAGCGGGCCGCGACCGCCTCGGCAAAGCGGGCCAGGAGGTTGGGAAAGGCGGGATCGAGGAGATCCGTGGCGGGGGGGCCACTCCCGTGGTGGAGCAGGCCGACGATCGGGCTGATCCCGAGTGAGCGAAGCCGGGTGAGCCGCTCATCCGGCCAGGTCCAATCAGCGGCCTCGACGCCGTTAGGAGCGGTGCGCTCCCAGAGGACCGGGTAGCGGAGCGTCCGTAGGCCGAGCGCGGCAAAGCGGTCGAGGTCGTCCACGCGGTGGGCATGGCCGCCGTAGTCAAGTTGGTCGAGGTAGCGATCTCCGACACGGTTCACGGTGCATTCGAGGCCGCCCCACATTTCAAGCGGGGTAGCCTCTTGGGAATACGACATTGGTTCAGGCTCCTGGGATTGCCTTCTACGGTGCCGGCGTCCCCGGCGTGGCCGTGCTCTACGCATCCGCCGGGCCACGGGTGCCGTCGACTTGCAGCATGTGGCCACTGTCCTTGGCACAGCTCCTGCATAGAGAAGACCGCTCCCAAGGGAGTGAGCATGAACAGTCATCACCGTGGGTATGGCGTGCCCAGGTAATTGAGACCACTGTTTCTGGCATACCGGCGGACGTATTCGAGCGCGGCAGCGCGTTTCTTATGTTTTGCAAACCGAGGTGCTGGCGCCGTGTCTATGCACGGCGTGGGTACGCTCATGGCGCTCGCATGGGGCGAAGCGGGCGCGGCGGGAAGGGATGATCCAGGCCCGTGGGCCGGAAAGGGAAGGAAACCATGCACGATCGCTGGAGGCGAGCGGAGGCCCCAGCGCGCGAGGCACTTGGCGATCTGCCGGGGCTGGTCTGCTTCTCCCACCTGCGGTGGGGCTTCGTCTGGCAGCGTCCACAGCATCTGCTCTCGCGCCTCGCGCGGCTGCTACCGGTTTATGTCGTAGAGGAGCCGGTCTTCGCCGAGGGTGCCCCCGAGCTGAGGGTCGCCATAGACGGCGACATCACCCTGCTGACGCCGCAACTACCGGCCGGCATGCAGCGGAGTTGGGGCTTCAACGCCGTCACGAACCCACTGATCCGGGACCTCACGACGACCTTCTTCGCCGATCGCGCACTGCTCCGTGGCGCCCGGCCATGGACCGGCCCCGGACCAATCACCTGGTACTACACCCCGATGGCGTTCGGCGCTGAGCCGGTGGATCTCGACCCAGGGCTGATCATCTTCGACGCGATGGATGAGCTCGCCAGCTTCCGGGGCGCACCCGCCGAGTTGCGGAGTCGAGAAGCGGCGTTGATGGCCTCCGCCGACCTCGTCTTTACTGGTGGGCCGAGCCTCTACGAGGCGCGCCGGGACCGTCACCCCTCGGTCCACTGTTTCCCGTCGGGGGTCGAGTCCGCTCATTTCGCCCAAGCGGCTCGGGGCGGCTCCGTGCCGGCCGACCTCGCGGTTCACCCGCAACCGGTGCTCGGCTTCTATGGCGTGCTGGACGAGCGGCTCGACCTCGACCTCCTTGCCGCCGTGGCCGACACCCGGCCCGATTGGACGATCGCGCTGGTCGGGCCGGTGGTCAAGATAGACCCGGCCGATCTGCCCCAGCGCCCAAACATCATCTATTATGGAAAACAGGACTACAAAGACCTACCCAGGTTCCTCACCGGATTTGACGTTGCCTTGCTGCCGTTCGCCCAAAACGAGGCAACGCGGTTTATCTCGCCGACGAAGACGCTCGAGTACCTGGCAGGTGGCAAGCCCGTCGTGGCAACGTCAATCCCTGACGTGGTCTCGCTCTACGGCGAGGTGGTCCGGTTCGCGGATGAGCCGGCGGCGTTTATCACTGCTATTGAAGCCATCCTCGCTGAGTTGCCGGCCGAGCGAGCGCGACGCCTTGCCGCCGCGGCCGCTC
>DASYWB010000322.1:0-5712 GCA_035936495.1 Thermomicrobiales bacterium | reverse complement strand
CGCCTTATCGGCGATGATCGGCCGGACCATGTCGAGAAATGCGTCCACGCGCATCGCGCCCAGGTCCTCGCCGGAACGGGGACGTACCGCGACCGTCCCCGCCTCCATCTCTCGCTTGCCGACCACCAGCATGTACGGCACTTTTTGCAACTGAGCGGCACGAATCTTCGCTTGCATCCGGTTGCTACTGTCGTCGACTTCGACGCGGATGCCCTCCGCGAGCAGATCCGCTTTGACCGACTCGGCGAAGCCGATCTGACCATCGGTGATCGGGATGATCACGGCCTGGACGGGCGCCAACCAGACCGGGAAACTGCCGGCGTAGTGCTCGACCAGTCCGCCGACGAACCGCTCCATCGATCCAAGCAGCGTGCGGTGGATCATAGCCGCGCGGTGGCGCTCCCCATCCTCGCCGATGTAATTGACGTCAAATCTTTCGGGCAGGTTGAAGTCCACCTGGATCGTCGGACCGGTCCATTCTCTTCCCAGCGCATCGACCCACTTGATGTCAATCTTCGGTCCGTAGAAGGCGCCGCCGCCGTCATCGACCTTGAAGGGCAAGCCGCGCGTCTCCATTGCCGACCGCAAGGCCGCGGTCGCCCGGTCCCAAGTTTCCTCGTCGCCGATGGCCTTCTCCGGCCGCGTCGCCAGATACGTCTGGAAGTCGTAACCGAAGACCGCCGCCAGGTGTTCCGCAAGCGCGATCACGCCTTCGATCTCCTCACCCAGCTGTTCACCAGTGCAGAAGATATGCGAGTCGTCCTGAGTGAACCCTCGGACGCGGAGCATCCCGTGGAGGGTGCCAGACCGCTCGTAGCGGTAGACCGTGCCGAGCTCCGCAAGTCGGACCGGAAGGTCGCGATACGATCGGACCTGGCTCTTGTAAATCATGATGTGGCCAGGGCAGTTCATCGGCTTCAGGTAGTAGTCCTGCTCCTCAATGGAGATTGGCGCGTACATATTCTCGCCGTAGGTCTCAAGGTGCCCGGACGTCTTGTAGATCCTCTCCGAGGCAATGTGAGGCGTATAGACGAGATCGTAGCCCCGGGCGAGCTGCTCCTGTTGCTCGAATTGCTCGATCAGATATCGAATCATTGCCCCCTTCGGATGCCAGAGGATGAGACCGGCCCCGATCTCATCATTGACGGAGAAGAGGTCGAGCTCCTTTCCGAGGCGCCGGTGGTCTCGCCGCTGTGCTTCCTCCAGCCGGTGCAGATAATCTTGCAGCTCCTCTTCCGTCTCCCACGCGGTCCCGTAGATGCGTTGCAGCATCGGCCGATTCTCATCCCCCCGCCAGTAGGCGCCGGCAATGGATTGCAGCTTGAAGGGACCGATGTCCGCCGTGGTCGCCACATGCGGTCCCCGGCAAAGGTCGAGAAAGTCACCTTGTTGGTACGTGGTGATGGGCTCACCCTCGGGGAAGCCTTCGATAAGCTCCACTTTGTAGGGATTGTCGCCGAAGATTTGGAGCGCCTCCTCCCGCGAGACTTCCTCACAGGAGAAGACCTCAGCCGCCTTGCGGTGCTTCCGCATCCGGGATTCGATCTCACCAAGGTCATCGGGTGTCAGTGGACGCGGCAGGTCGATATCGTAGTAAAAGCCGTGCTCGATCGCGGGGCCGATCGCGAACTTCGCGTCGGGGAACAGCTCTTGAACCGCCTCGGCCATCAGATGGGCGCAGGAATGCCGCATTCGCGCGAGCTCGTACTCCCGCGGATCGTCGGACTCCACCGCCACGTCCATCTCGGCGACTTCCTGTCCAATGTCGACCTCAGGCATGATTCCACTCCCTTCACGTGTTCTCCGCCGGTGTTGTGCTGCATTGGAAAAAAGAAAACGGCCCGCGTCCCCGCAAGGGACGTCGGACCGACGTGGTTCCACCCAATTTTCGGCAACCAGATAGATCGCCGCTCAAAGCAGCCACTATCGGGGCTAGCCGGACTCGCCTTATCGGGAATTGGTCCCGTTCAGGGGTCTCCTCACAGGTGGTGTTCGCTGCCTCGCCGGGCGAACCGACCTTTCAGCCGGGGGTCGGTCTCTCTGGCGTGGCGTCGCAGCGACGGGTCCTGATCTCTGGATCGTCTTCGTCTGTCGATCTGAGCATAGGCCGGATGCGCGGCGCCTGTCAACGGCGGTGCCCATCAACGCGCTCCTTGACGTGGACGTCCCTGGATGACGAACGCTGTCTTGCCGGCTTGGGCGCCAATGATCACCAGCGCCACGGACAGCGCCGAAAGCATCCCGGCGTCCAATCCTAACTGAGCAGCGCCACGGGAGCCGCTCGAAGACCCGCTGACCGTTTGTACCGGCTGAGTCCGGGCCGAGGCGGCAGTGCCCCCGGCAGGGACCAGACGGGGATCGATTTGACTGCCCAGCGCAACGCCTCCGACGGCATTTCGCGCGATCACCGCCGCATCGGGGTCAAGAAAGGAGACGCGCTCCCCCTTCACAGGCAATCCGGCGGCCTCTCGCTGCTCCTTTTGTTCAAACGCGTAGTCCAAGAGCACCCGGTTGTCGTCGTACCAATCGTCATTCTCGTGATAGCCATCGAGTGTCACGGAGATCATCGTATTACCGTTGCGCTCGGCAACCTCGATGAGGCACCAACCAGAGTCCCAATCGTATCCCGTCTTTCCGCCGATGAGCTCGGGATAATCGAAATCGGTCAGAAGACGGTTGTTGTTTCGGATCGTGAATCCCTCGCCGGTCGTATAGGTCGGCGTCGAAATGAGCTTGACGAACTCGGGGTATTGAAGTGCGTACATCGTGAAAGTGGCGAGGTCACGAGCGGTCGAATAGTGATCGGGCACGCCCCAGCCATGAGGGTTTACTAGGTGAGTGTCCTTGAGGCCCATATCCTTGATACGCTGATTCGCACGATCGACGAACCGCTGGACCGCTTGCTCCGGGGTGTCCCCTGGCTCCGCGCCGAGGTTCCGGGCGATGGCGAGGGCGGCATCGTTGCCCGAGGGCAGCATGAGTCCGTAAAGAAGTTCCTCAAGAGGCAATTCCTCGCCCGGATCGAAGCCCATCAGCGAGTTGTTGGCGCCTAGCAGGTCGGCTTCGCTTGTCACCAACACCGCATCTACGGGTGCTGACTCGATGGCTTCTATCGCCGTGAAGATCTTGGTGAGGCTTGCCATTGCCGAACGCTCATCGGCGGCACGTTGCGCGAAAATCTCGCCCGTCTCGGCGTCGATCACGATGTAGTGCTTCGAGTTGACCTTCAACTCGGGGACTTCTTGGGCAGCCGCCGAGGCCGTGCTAGCGATCAGCCAGAGCATCGGGAGCACGAGGGCGGGGAGCAGCGCCATATTTCGGATGGACCGGTGTGGTTGACCGTCGTTCACGCGGCCCTCTCGCGTTTCCGAGAACCAAGTCGAGAAGAGTCTCTCGGGTGGGCGACACTGGACTCGAACCAGTGACCTCCACGATGTCAACGTGGCGCTCTAACCAACTGAGCTAGCCGCCCGAGATGTGCCTATCGAGACCAGTATAGCGATCTTCCCTGAAGACCGTCAAACATACGGCGGTACTCCGCGAAACCGCCCGCCCGCGCGGGGCGCCGGTCAGTGGCCAAGCTCTCGCACGCTTTCTCGACGATCGTGCCAGGCGAGATGGGAGGCACCGAAGCGAGACAAAAGGTGAATAGCCTCGTCGCGGAGCGGGAGGAGATCGGGCTTTTTCACCTTCCAGTCGCGGTTGACCTGATTGATCACCAACGCGCTATCACCATGGATGCGAACGGTCGCTGCCCGAGATTGATCTCCAAGTACGCCGGAAAGACGCTCAAGCGCGGCGATAAGCGTCCTGTACTCCGCGACGTTGTTGGTGACGTTGTCTCCGTACTCCATCCGTTCACGGAGCTTAAATCCGCCCGGTCCGCTGATCAAGAAACTCCCGTAGCCTTTGCCGGGGTTGCCAATCGCTCCCCCGTCAAAGACGATAACATAGGCCTCGGTCGCCTTGAGTGACATCGCCGCGCTCGGCGCGTCCAGGTTTCCCTCCATTGTCACTAAGCGGCCTCGTGGTGATTGGTCGCCGCCATTCTAATGTGCTCCGCGATATGCGACGGCACCGGCTGATAGTGGGAGAACTCCGTCCGAAAACCACCGCGGCCTTGCGTCAATGAACGCAGATCGGTCGCGTAGCGTTGGATTTCCGCCGCCGGAATGGTCGCTTCAATCGTCGTCAGGCCATCGTCCGATGGCACCATGCCGGTTACATGGGCGCGCTTGGTCGCCAGATCGCCCATCACGTCGCCCACCATCGCCTCTGGGACCGTGACCGAGATCGACACAACCGGCTCGAGGAGGGTCGGTTGAGCGGCCAGCATACCGCTCTTCGCTGCCTCCTTCGCCGCGATCTTGAAAGCCATCTCGTTGGAGTCGACGGCGTGGTAGCTTCCGTCGGTCAGCGTCACCCGCACGTTGACGACGGGATAACCGGCCAGAGGGCCCGCCTCCATGGCCTCGCGCACACCTTTCTCCACCGCTGGAAAGAAGTTCTTTGGCACCGCGCCGCCAACCACACGCTCCGCAAATTCAAACTCCCCTTCTTGCAGGGGCTCTAGCTCCAGAAAGACGTGGCCGTACTGTCCAGCGCCGCCCGTCTGCTTCTTATGCTTGTATTCCGAGATCGTCCGCGCCTGGATTGTTTCGCGGTATGCAACTCTCGGGAGCCCGAGCTCGACGTTGACGTTGAACCGCCGCGTCATCCGCTCGAGCGCGATCTGAACGTGCGGCTCGCCGACGCCCTCGATGATCATCTCCCCCGTTCGCGGGTCACGGTTCAGTCGCAACGACGGGTCTTCCTCGACGAGGCGATGGAGCGCCTGGCCCATCTTGTCGAGATCTCCCTTGGTTTTCGGCGTGACTCGGGCCGCATACGATGGCGATGGAAATGTGATCCCCTCTAAGATCAGGTGCCGGTCCTCGGCACTCAGCGTGTCACCGGTCAGGACGGAGGAGAGCTTCGAGACTGCGACGATATCACCGGCCTCAACATGTCCGACGTCCACATGCTCTTTACCGCGAACAAAGAACAGGTGTCCGACGCGCTCTGGCTGGTCTCGGGTCGCATTGTGCACGTGACTGTTGGACGCGAACATGCCGGAGAAGACGCGCACATACGTCACCCGGCCAACGTGGGGATCGGCCAGCGTCTTGAACGCCAGCGCCGCCAGCGGACCCGCGGGGTCGGCTGTCAGTGCTTCGCCGCTCTCCGTCGTTTCGAGATGTCGATCGGCAGATGGAATGTAGTCAACGATGGCGTTAAGGAGCGGCTGCATGCCGCGGTTCCCCGTCGCGGATCCGCACAGCACGGGGATCACGCTGCCGTCTTCCACGCACTGACGCAGCCCGGCGATCAGTTCATCCGTCGAGATCATTTCGTCATCCAGGTAGCGGACCATCAGCTCCTCGTCCTGCTCTGCGATGGCTTCGACGATCTGACGCCGGTAGAGCTCACAATCGTCTCGCAACTCGGAGGGGATGGGCACCGTCTCATAGCCCCCATCCTGGTTGTCATGAAACATCAACGCCTGCTCTTGGAGGAGGTCGACGAACCCTTTGAAACTCTTCTCGCTGCCGATCGGAAACTGGATCGGCGCCACGGCTTTGCCGAAGGCCTGGCGTGCGGAGTTCAGCGCTTCGTCGAAATTGGCGTTCTCACGGTCCATCTTGTTGATGAAGAGGATGCGCGGGAGTCCCC
>DASYWB010000321.1:0-4823 GCA_035936495.1 Thermomicrobiales bacterium | reverse complement strand
ATCATCGAAGAGACGGGTATCCTCAAATCCGGCTATGGTTAACCGCCGAGCTCGCTCCAGGCACTTATCAACGTGATCTTTCTCGTCTGCTGCTAATGCTAGCGAGATGTCCGGTTCAGCACTCATACCGGTCTCCTCATGAGTTCCTCGTGGTATGCCGGCCAATGAGCCTTGATGTCAGCTATGGCCTCATCTTATGTATTATCCGCTGCCCCTGGCCGGACCGTCGCGGTCGCATCTCGCTCAAAAAACGGCGTGAGTAAGGGCTGGACTCCACCCAGCACCACGATGACAGAGACCATCGCCAGGCAGGGCAAGCTGGTGATGAGGGCGCGCTGAGAATGGGTCGCCGCGCGGCTTGCCAACGGCAATGATTCTGAAGTTCATGCTCACTCAGCTGTATCAATAGGCGCGCGACCAAATGCTCACTCCGGCAAGCTGCTCACCTCGACATGGAGGAAATAGACATCCTCGCCGCGCCGGATAGCATCCAGACCGGTACTAACTTCTCGTTCGACAAAGGCTGGATCGTCGTCCGGAAGCAGGACCAGGGTTACGCCATTCGGAATGCTATCGAGGAGGTCCTCGTCCGCGGCCGCCGCCAGTGTAAACCGGCGGAGCAAATCAAGCTGCTTGGCGACGAAGGCGTCAATGCTGATATCGTCGACGATAGGCGTGGCGGCTAAGTTGGAGGTCATCTCCTTCTCCGTTCGAAATCGAGTCGTAGCTGGCGCCAATTGCGTTTCACATAGTCCGCGGCGTCATTAAGTGCCTCGCCGAATGGAACTTCAGGCAGCCAGGTTTTCGAAATTTCCGATCCGTCCCAGCTAAGAAGATCACGATGCGTGCGGCCATGGGCGTTGTCCCAACGTACAGCGGGACGATGCCTTCCGTCAATGAGGGGCTCGAACTGAACCAGGAACAAGCGTACCCCACCGTGCTCTGTCATCAATCGTACCCGTATCGAATCTCCCTTGTCGCCAACAGGTATGAAATATTCTCGTTCACGGGTCGGCGGCATATTGGCATTTGGCCTCGCTGAGAGGGCGTCAGTCCCTAACGATGCAAAGATCGAGGTTTACGCCGCCTTCACGGCACCGATGAGCCTGTCGAGGGAGTCCTTGGCGTCGCCGAAGAGCATCATCGTGTTCTCGTTGTGAAACAGCTCGTTCTCGATGCCCGCGAAGCCGGACTTCATGCTCCGCTTGAGGACGATCACCGACTCAGCCTGATCGACGTTGAGGATCGGCATACCGTAAATCGGGCTGCTCTGGTCTGTCCTAGCCGCCGGGTTGGTGACGTCATTTGCGCCGATCACCAGCGCCACATCGGTCTTCGCAAATTCCTCGTTGATCTTCTCCATCTCGTATAGATGATCGTAGGGCACGTTCGCCTCGGCCAGCAGCACGTTCATGTGGCCGGGCATCCGCCCGGCGACGGGATGCACGGCGTATCGGACATCGACGCCGCGGTCTTCCAAGACATCGGCCAACTCGCGGACGCTGTGTTGGGCCTGCGCAACGGCAAGCCCATAGCCGGGGACGATGATCACCCGTTGGGCGTATGCCAGTGGCACGGCCGCGTCTTCAACGCTGATTTCCCGGACTGGCTTCTGCTCGGCTCCGGCGGCCCCCGCGCCGGTGGTCGCTGTGGCGCCAAAGGCGCCGAAGATGACATTACTGACGCTCCGGTTCATCGCCCGGGCCATGAGCATCGTCAGGAGGGAGCCCGACGCGCCAACGAGGGCGCCGGCCACAACCAGCGCCTGGTTGCCCAACACGAAGCCCGTCAGCGCGGCCGCCAGGCCCGTGGCAGAGTTGAGCATCGCGATGACGACGGGCATGTCGGCACCGCCAATCGGCATCACCAGGAGCGCGCCCAGCGCCAGCGCCGCGAAGAGCAAGAGGACCAGCAGGGAACGCGCCAGGTTCCCATCCTGCAGGAGGATAATCAGGACGCCGAGGAGGACGATGGAGCCGAAGAGCGCGGCGTTATAGATCTGCTGGCGTGGAAAGACGATGGGACGCCCGCTAATCAGTTCCTGGAGCTTCAGGAACGCCACGGTGCTCCCGGTGAAGGAAATCGCGCCGATGAGCGTGCCTAGGACGATCGAAACCCCCTCGCCACGACCGACGAAGTCCTTGTGGCTGAATTCGGCGACCGACACCAACGCCGCGGTGATACCACCCATGCCATTGAAGGCGGCGACCATCTGTGGCATCGCGGTCATCTGGACCCGGCGCGCCGGCAAGACGCCGATGCCCGTGCCGAGCACGATACCGATAATAATCAACAGGAGATTTTCGTCCCGCAACCCTGGGGTGAAAAAGGTCGCGATAATCGCGATAAGCATCCCGACGATGGCGAGCTGATTACCGCGCCGCGCGGTGGCGGGCGAGCTCAACTGCTTGAGCCCCACGATGAACAAGGCTGAGGCCACCAGATAGGAGAGATCGACGAATGCGACCTGACCGTCGTAGATCATCGCGTTTTTCCATCCTTAGTGGTGGCCGGTGCCGGCCGCTTCTTGAACATTCTCAGCATCCGGTCCGTGACCATAAAGCCACCGGCCACGTTCGCGGCGCCCGTGACCACGGCGACGAAACCGATGGTCTGTAGCCACCAGGTATCCGCCGTACCCAGCACGATCATTGCGCCTAGCACGACAATGCCATGAATCGCATTCGTGCCGGACATCAGCGGCGTATGCAACGTCGCCGGAACCCGGTTGATAACTTCCAACCCGAGAAAGATCGCGAGCAGGAAGATGTAGGTGCCTAAGAGGAGGTCCTGTTCCATCGTTCTCCCTTTCATGAACCAAACGTGGCGCGAGACGGGCCCTATCCTTGCCCTCGATCGGTCACGGACGAGTGGGGCCGTCGGATGCGGATGGTGGCAATTCATCGTCGAGCTCGTCACCCTCATCGACGACAGTCACCGTCTCGCTCGGCGGGGCAAGGATGACCTTGGTCGTCGCCTCCTGAGTGTCGTCACCGGCGACGAGGTCCCTCGCGGCGAGATCGGCATCAACCGGCGCATCAGACGTGGCCGCCTGATCAGGTGGTCGGACAATCGCGACCGGTTCCGGTCTGGGTTCCGGCGCTGGCTCTGGTTCAGCAACAATCAGCGGTGGTAGGCCGAGCCGCTCCCGGGCCGGTGCGTAGCGGACCTCACCGTCGTGCGTCAGGCACGTCGCGTCAATGATGTCGTCGCTGAAATCGAGATTGAGCCGTCCGTCTTTGATCAGCAATCCGAGCAGACTCTGAATGTTTCGGGCATACATCTGACTGGAGTGCGTCGGGACGTCGCTCGGCAGGTTGGTCGGGCCAATGATAATCACACCGTGCTCGACGACCGTCTCGCCCGTTCGCGTCAACTCGCAGTTCCCGCCGTTTTCGGCCGCCAAGTCGACGATCACGGAGCCGGGTTGCATCGCGGCGACGGTCTCAGCGGAGATCAGCCGGGGAGCGGGCCGACCGGGGACGAGGGCCGTCGTGATAATGACGTCGGAGCGCACGGAGCGCTCGGCAAGCACTTCTTGCTGACGACGCAACAACTCGGCGGAGGCTTCCTTGGCGTAGCCGCCCGAGTCCTGCGTGTCGGCCTCTGGAGCATCCACCTCGACGAACTTCGCGCCGAGGCTCTCAACCTGCTCCTTCACGACCGGCCGGGTGTCGTAGGCCTCGACCACCGCGCCCAAGCGTCGCGCCGTGGCGATGGCTTGGAGCCCGGCGACGCCGGCGCCGATGACCAAGACTTTCGACGGCGCGATCGTCCCCGCGGCCGTCATCAGCATCGGAAAGAGTTTGCCGAGGTGGTCCGCCGCGTCGATCACGGCCTTGTAGCCGGCGATATTACTCTGCGAGGAGAGCGCGTCCATCGCCTGGGCGCGCGTGGTCCGTGGGATCGCCTCCATCCCAAAGGCCGTGATCCCGCGGCTTGCCAGCGCTTGAATGCCCTCGGGATGATTCAGCGCGGCGAGGAACGCGATGAGGACCTGGCCCGGCTTGACCTCGCGCATCTCATCGTGCGTACCATCGCCCAAGGTGGGTCGCTGGACCTTGCAGATGATGTTTGCCCCTCGGTAGACGGCCGCCGCGTCGTCAACGAGTGTTCCATCCGCCCGCGCGTAGGCATCATCGGGAAAGAGCGCACCTGCCCCCGCGCCGCGCTCGATTAATACGGTCAGTCCCTGGCCGGTCAGCCGCTGTACCGTATCGGGAATCAGCGCCACGCGGCGCTCTCCCGGGACGGTCTCCTTCGGGACGCCGACCGTCAGGCCGCCGCCCGGCGGCATCGATGCCTCCATTGTGCCACGCCTCCCCATCCGCTTCGCGTTCGCCCGTTGGGCACATGATATCAGCGTACCGCCATGAAGCCGGTACGCGAGAAGTCCCCTCGCACGCTATCTTCGCCGATCTTGGTGAAAGTGCAAGTCCCGCCATGGGCATGACCCGTAGCTCGCGTGGTCGCGCCGAGCGCGTTCTCCAGTCGGGCCAGCGGCGGGCTTGCGATCATCGTCTTCCGGTCACGACACTAGCTTACCGCTTCGAGCAGCCGTTCCTCGCGCGCGACCTCAAGATCGAGGGTGCGGTAGCCGACCGTCTCGAATAGGACCACGACCGCACCCGGTTCATGCCGCAGTACGGTTCCGTTCCCCCAGGTCCGGTGGATGACCCCGCTGCCAACTGGGAACGGATCCTCCGCGTCATCGTCATTCGTCTCCTCGGCCGCCGCGGCGCCGTTGGCGCAATTATCGCACCGGTGGCAGAGATCCTCGTGGGGCTCACCGAGGTAGCTCAGCAGGTAGGAGCGCCGGCAAT
>DASYWB010000320.1:0-3655 GCA_035936495.1 Thermomicrobiales bacterium | reverse complement strand
AGACTGGTAAGCGGCGGAGATGCGGTGCCGCACGAGCTGGTCGTTGCCACGGCCCGCGAGCTTCTCGCCGTAGACAGGATCGGTCGCCCACCGCCCCGTCAGCGCGGAGATGGTCCCCGCGACGCCCGCGTAGCCCGCGTCAACCGCGGCTTGGTAGCGTGGATCGAGGGACTTATAGGGAGCCAGAACGTGGCCGGATGAGATCTCGCCCACCGCGTAGAGATAGAGATGGACGAGATGTCCGCGCGCGGCGTCGGTCCCGGTGGCCCATGTAAACGAGGACTGGCCATTGTAGGTAATGCCGATGCCGGCCGGATTGAGGTGATTCTTCCAATAGCTGGTCCGCCAGGTATCCGTCTCCAGGGCGGATTGTGCAACCACGATCGCCGGGTCAATACCGACGCGCGGCGCGAGGCGATAGACCTCGCTGATGTAGGCGCCCACTTCGGCCTGCCTGGCCGCGCCATAGTGGCTCGCGAAGCTCATCGCCCTGGCGGCGCTGCCCCGTGCTGGTCGGATGATCTTATCAGACGGAAGCATCGGCGTCACGGCACCGCTCTGCGCGCTGGCCAGCGGCTGGAGCCGGGGAGCCGCGCCAAAGAGCACAACAACCGCGAGCGTGGCCACCAAGATCGACCGCATCATGGACCCGTGGAACTGCATCGTCACTCCTTACCGCCGGTCACTCGCGTAGTCATGTCCATCCGTGGGAGCACGAATCGGTGCTCCCACACGCGTGTTCCCCTAAGCGTAGCGCCCGGTTGCTGACCTGTACCGGTGATAGGCTGGCCCATGGGTCCCGGTCGTGCCTTCGGAGTAACGTCATTGTGCGGTTACTCCGATGCCCGAGATGCTAACACGCGTCTACCCGGGCCACGGGGGGTCCGGCAGATACCACCAACGCCCGTACTCATCGTCCAGGAGTCGTGACCGAAGCCCGACGATCCTCCACGTCAACCGCGGCGACCGTCGTCTCGTAGAGCTGATCGAGCTCAAGCTCCGGATCTGTGCAGCGGCCCACATGGACCGCCGACGGTTGCACGACGGTGCTACTCGGGGCCACGAGCCACCGGAACCGTTCGGCTTGGTTCAACAGGCCGACAGGCCGTGCCTCCTCACCCCCGGCACAGACCTTGACGATGACGTTGAGACGCTCCGTGATCGCCTCCATGTTCAGGTCGGGCGCGAGCGCGGACAGGGCGACCTGATGATGGGCTTCCAGCCCGACGCGGGCAGCCAAGAAGCGACGTTGCCGGCAGAAGAGGACAACACCCACGTTCACTCGTTCCCCGCGTTCTACCCGGGGCACCACACGGATGATCGCGTATTCGTAGGGAATGAGATCAGGCGAGTTGGTCACGGGCACGGATCGCTTCCTCCACGAAGACGTCGGCGGCGTCCACGCGACGCTCGAAGTAGCGCGCATAGGCCTCCCGGACAGCGCCGGGCTCCGAGCAGCCAGGGACGCCCTGGAGCCAGGAATCTGGAATCAGCGCCAGAATCGGGAGGATGCGCTCTGTCGTCAGTCGGGAGCGCAGGGCCGTATCGGCGCCAGGCAGGTCCGCTGCCAGGGGCAGCAAGACGTGGTCGCTGACCCGGCTAAACGGAGAGCGGCTTTGACCGACTGGATCATGCCACGAGTGGTGAAAGTAGAGGGCCGCGCCGTGATCGATGAGGTAGAGCTCACGGTGCCAGCAAATCATGTTGGGATTGCGGAACGTGCGATCGACGTTGGTGATGAACGCGTCGAACCAGACGATCTCCGAGGCGAGTCGGGCACGCGGTTGAGGTGTGGCGAGGGGATCAAAACCGAGAGAGCCTGGGAGGTAATCCAGCGCCAAATTGAGTCCAGCGCTCGCGGTGACGAGCGCCTGGATCTCTTGGTCGGGCTCGTTTCGACCGAGGACGGGGTCAAGGTCAACGAAGACAATTTCGGGGACTGGAAGGCCGAGCAAGCGGCCCAATTCGCCGGCGACCAGCTCCGCAATGAGGGCCCGGGGCCCTTGGCCGGCTCCGCGAAACTTCAGCACGTAGAGGCCGTCGTCATCGGCCTCAATCAGTGCTGGCAACGAGCCGCCTTCCCGCAGCGGCGTAACATACCGCGTGGCGGTCACCGTTCGAAGCGTCGGCTGACCAGGCAATGCGTCGCTAACCCGGGGACCCTGGCAGCGCGGTCGCTTGCGGATCGCGGCGCATACTGCTTGGCATCCGGTTCCATCCGAAGTGTTCGGTCTCGTCGCCCTTGATCGCAAGGAAGGCCGACTTCGTCTCGGGATAGACCGACATCACGGCTTCAAAGGGAACCCAGAGCTCACTACTCGCGCCGTGCAGCCCCTCGGCGTAGATGAATCCCTGGAAGCGGCGGCCAAACTCCTCCGAGCCCGGCACGACGCCCAGGACGCGGGCGAGCTCCCCGTTTCTGGCGTAGAGCGTGTACCCCTCGCCGATGTCGGCCGTCGTCCCGAGCGGACCCGAGCGCAGCCTGACATCGACCGGCGGCGGCTCCGGGGCGAACATGGGTCGGTCGCCAATGACCACGTCCCGGTCAAGGATCCCTGTCGACGAACGGGGCCGGGACGCCACAAAGGCCCCCAGCGCGATGACCGCGATGGCGAGGCCACCTCCTATCCAGAGCTCGAGCCGTTCTGGGCTCTCCTGGGGCAGGTGATGGTCGGAATTCTGGAGGAGCGCCTCGCCGATCAAGATGATCAACGCCCCGAGGACGATCACCACGCCGACTGGGATCGCGGTCGGGGTAATCCACTGGCGGCGAAATTTCGACATCTTCCCTGCTCCTCACTTTGGCGTAAGACCCGGTCCCCATACCAAGTTTCCTGTCTCACGGAGTGTCGCGCTCTCGGTCCCGATTGTCCACCAGCACCGTGCGGGCGTGCCAATCCCCTCGCTAACGTCTACCCATCCGCACGAGGATCGGCGAAGATGTGGCGGTAAGAACGAGACTACCGGAACGATGAAAGGAAGTTCAGACCATGGATTCCAGCAAACACGGGGCAGTCGGGGGAGAACCCTCAACCAAGACCTTGCCGAAGCGCCCACTCGGTGCAAGCGGTCTCGATGTGCCCCCTCTCTGCCTCGGCACCGCGCCACTTGGCGACATGCCGGAAACGTTCGCCTACGCGCCGACCTTGGATGAGGCATTAGATACGATCCGCGCGGCGTTCCAAAGCCCAATTACCTTCATTGACACCGCTGCCTCGTACGGCGATGGCGAGGCCGAGCGCCGGATCGGCATGGTTATTCGCGAGCTTGGTGGCGTGCCGGACGGCTACCTGGTAGCCACCAAGGCCGACCGCGACCTCACGACCCAGGACTTCAGCGGTCCCCAGATGCGGCGCTCGGTCGAACGCAGCATGGACCTGCTCGGGATGGATCATCTGTCGCTCGTCTACCTGCACGACCCTGAGCGGGAGTCATTCGAGGTGATCACCGCCCCCGGTGAGGCGCTGGATGTACTCCTGGATCTGCAGAAGGAAGGCACCATCGGCGCGCTCGGTATCGCCGGCGGACCCACCCCACTGATGATGCGCTACGTCGACACAGCCGTGTTCACCGTCTGCATTTCCCACAATCGCTATACACCGCTGAACCGGTCGGCCCAACCGATCCTTGATCAGTGCGCCGAACGCGGCATCGG